>CAZHML010000004.1:0-2863 GCA_964533745.1 uncultured Microbacterium sp. | reverse complement strand
CCCGGGCCGCGGATTCCTGCCCCAGCCCGGCTCGATCCACGTCTTCAAGACCTTCGGCGGTCCCGGCATCCGGCTCGACTCCGGCGTCACCGCCGGCGACAGCGTCTCGGGCGCCTTCGACTCGCTGCTGGCGAAGATCATCGTGACCGGCCGCGACCGCGCCCAGGCGCTCGAGCGCGCCGCCCGCGCCCTCGACGAGTTCGAGGTGTCGGGCATGCCCACCGTGCTCCCCTTCCACCGCAGGGTCGTGCGCGATCCCGCCTTCGCGGCGGAGAACAGCGAGTTCGGCGTGTACACGCGGTGGATCGAGACCGAGTTCGACAACGACATCGCACCCTGGGACGGCGAGCTGGAGGCTCCTCCCGCCCAGGAGAACCGCCACACGGTCGTCGTGGAGGGCTCGGGCAAGCGCCTGGAGGTCTCCCTCCCCGACCGTATCGCCGTCGCCCCGGGAAGCACCGGGCGCCCGGCGGCCGTCCCGCCGTCGCGCCGCAGTCACACCGCCGTCGTGAACGCCGGCGCCTCCGGCGATGCGGTGAAGTCTCCGATGCAGGCCACCGTCGTGAAGTACGCGGTCGAGGAGGGCCAGCAGGTCGTCAAGGGCGACCTCGTCGTCGTCCTCGAGGCGATGAAGATGGAGCAGCCTCTGCAGGCGCACAAGGACGGCACCGTCTCCGGCATCAACGCCGGCCCGGGCGAGACCGTCTCGGCCGGTCACCAGCTGCTGCTGATCTCCTGACGTCCTCGCGCGACCGCAGCGCCGACATGCGACGATGAGCGTATGAAGCCTCTCCTCGCGGCCGGTGCCGTCGCGGCCTCCCTCCTCGTCATGACCGGATGCTCTGCGCAACCGGAGATCGACCTCGACGGGGCCATGGCCTGGGCGGAGCAGAAGCACGGCGACGACGTCGCCGACGCGCTCGCCAGCGCCGCCTTCACCGCGGGGCCGGTCGACGACGGTGTCGTCCACGACGGCGACCGGATCACGTGGACCTTCGAAGAGCCCGTGACCATCAGCGGCTTCCGGGTCAGCTGCTTCGGAGGTGTGACGGTCGAGACGGCGATCGTCGTCACCTCCGCCGGATCCGGGACCGCGACAGGCGACGACATCCTCTGCGACGCCGACTATCACCTGCGCGAATACGCGGAGACGGATGTCACCGAGATCACCTTCGCCGCGGCCTCGCCCGTCCCGACGGCAATCGTCGTCTTCGTCGACGGCGAGCGCTGACCGCGCCCCGTCAGCCCTGGTTGACCAGGTGCATCGCGCGCGTCGCGTCGGTGATGCTGCCCGAGAGCGAGGGGTAGGCCGCGAAGACGCGCGAGACCTGCTCGGTCGTCAGGCGCCGCTCCACCGCGATCGCGATCGGGTAGATGAGCTCGGACGCCTTCGGTGCGACGATCACGCCGCCGATGACGGTGCCGCTGCCCTTGCGGGCGAAGATCTTCACGAAGCCGTCGGTGATGCCCATCATCTTCGCGCGGGCGTTGGCGGCCAGCGGCAGCTTGTAGACGAAGCCCTCGACCGCGCCCTCGACGATGTCGGACTCGGAGACTCCGACCGTGGCGATCTCCGGGGCGGTGAAGATGTTGGCGGTGATCTTGCGCTCGTCCAGCGGGATGACGATGTCGCCGAGGGCATGGAAGACGGCCGTGCGCCCCTGCATGGAGGCGACGGATGCCAGCGGGAAGAAGCTCGTGCAGTCGCCCACCGCGTAGATGTTGGGCACCGAGGTGCGTGCGACGCGGTTGACGCGGATGTGGCCCGAGGGGTCGAGCTCGACGCCCGCCTCCTCCAGGCCTATGCCCTCGGTGTTCGGGATCGAGCCGACCGCCATCAGGCAGTGGCTGCCCTCGACCGTACGTCCGTCGGCGAGCGTGACGACGACACCGGCATCCGTCCGCTCCACCTTCTCGGCGCGGGACTTCGACAGCACCTGCATGCCCCCGCGGGTGAAGACGCCCTCGATCACGCGCGCGGCGTCCTTGTCCTCGCCGGGAAGCACCTGCTCGCGGCTGGAGACGAGGGTGACCTTCGCACCGAGATTCATGTACGCCGAGGCGAACTCGGCGCCGGTGACCCCGGACCCCACCACGATGAGGTGCTCGGGAAGCGCCTTCATGTCGTAGAGCTGGGTCCAGGTCAGGATGCGCTCCCCGTCGGGCCTGGCGGAGTCGAGCTCACGCGGCGAGGCGCCGACGGAGACGACGATCGTGTCGGCCTCGACGCGATCGAAGTCGGTGCCGCCGGGGCCCGTGGAGACGATCACCACGCCGCGCCCTTCGAGGCGTCCGTGACCGGAGATGATCTTCACGCCGGCGTCGGCGAGGGTCTGACGCATGTCGTCGGACTGCTGACGGGCCAGCGCCAGCAGCCGCTTGTTGACGGCGGCGAGGTTGATCGCCACCTGGGGCCGGTGCGCCTTTCCGTCCTCGCCCGTGACGAAGAACTGCACGCCCAGGTCGCTGGCCTCCGAGATGGCGACGGCGGCATCTGCCGTGGCGATGAGGCTCTTGGAGGGCACCACGTCGGTGAGCACCGCGGATCCGCCGATACCCACCCGCTCGATCACGGTGACCTCGGCGCCGAGCTGCGCGGCCGACAGCGCGGCCTCGTAGCCGCCGGGTCCGCCGCCGAGGACGACGACGCGGGCGGACTGCTCAAAGGTGAATGCCATGGGATCCATTCTTCCGCAATCCTGGCCCCGACGCCGCCATGTTCCTAGAGTGGTGGCATGGCTGATTCCTCCGACAACCCGCTCGACGATCCCGCTGCCGATCCCTTCGCGATCGCGGAGCAGGCGGCCGCCGACATCGCCCGCCTCACCGGCGTCGCGCACCACGACATCGCCCTCACGCTCGG
>CAZHML010000003.1:0-83697 GCA_964533745.1 uncultured Microbacterium sp. | reverse complement strand
GGCGTGAACATCGTCATCTGGCCGGTGTCGCTGCTGCGCATCGCGATGGGTGCGGCAGGGCGGGCGCTGGACACCCTGAACGACGAGGGACACCTCACCGCAAAGCTCGGCGAGATGCAGCACCGCGCCGATCTGTACGACCTGCTGGATTACGAGGCCTACAACCGCTTCGACAGCAGCGTGTTCGACTTCACCATCACCAAGGAGCAGCCATGACCGACAGCGAGATCAAGAAGGGCCTTGCGGGCGTCGTCGTCGACACGACGGCGATCTCGAAGGTCAACCCCGAGACGAACAGTCTCCTCTATCGTGGCTACCCCGTGCAGGAGCTCGCGGTGACCCAGCCCTTCGAGGCGGTCGCCTATCTGCTGTGGCACGGCGAGCTTCCGGATGCCGCGGAGCTGGCATCCCTGCGCGCTGCCGAGCGCGCGCATCGCGTGCTGTCGGACGACGTGAAGGCCGCGATCGACCTGATCCCGCTGGATGCTCATCCGATGGACGAGGTGCGCACCGCCGTCAGCGTGATCGGTGCGAGGGATCTCGCCGGCTCCGGTTCGGTGCTGGATGCCAGCGGCAGTCCCGAGCAGAACCTGGCCCGCAGCATCCGCCTGTTCGGGGCTCTCCCCGCGATCGTCGCCTACGGCCAGCGCCGCCGTCGCGGTCAGGGGCTCATCGAACCGCGCGACGACCTGGACTACTCGGCGAACTTCCTCTGGATGACGTTCGGCGAGATGCCCGATCCGGTCGTCGTCGACGCCTTCAACCGCTCGATGATCCTGTACGCCGAGCACTCCTTCAACGCCTCGACCTTCACCGCGCGTGTGATCACCTCGACGCTCAGCGACCTGTACTCCTCGGTGGTCGGTGCGATCGGCGCGCTCAAGGGACCGCTGCACGGCGGGGCGAACGAGGCGGTGCTGCACATCTTCACCGAGATCGGCGGGGCCTCGAACGTCACGCCGTGGCTGGATGCCGCGCTCGCCGAGAAGCGCAAGATCATGGGTTTCGGCCACCGCGTGTACAAGAAGGGCGACTCGCGCGTGCCGACCATGAAGGCGGCTCTGGACACTCTGATCGAGCACTACGGGCGACCGGATGTCGCCGAGCTCTACGCGGCGCTGGAGTCAGAGTTCGTCGAGCGCAAGGGCATCTACCCGAACCTCGACTACCCCTCGGGGCCGGCCTACAACCTCATCGGCTTCGACACGCTGACCTTCACCCCGCTGTTCGTCGCCTCGCGGGTGACGGGCTGGACGGCGCACATCATGGAGCAGGCGGCCGCGAACGCGCTCATCCGCCCGCTGTCGGTCTACGACGGTCCCGACGAGCGTCACGTCCAGCTCTGAGAATCCCCGAGAAGGAGACCCCATGACCGAGCAGAGGATCGCGATCGTCTCGGGGGCGCGCACCCCGGTGGGCCGCTTCGGCGGTGCGTTCAAGGACACACCGGCCCACGAGCTGGGCGCCCAGGCGACGGTGGAGGCGCTGCGCCGCAGCGGGATCGCGCCCGAGCGTGTGGGCGAGGTGGTCATCGGCACGATCGGGCAGGTGGCATCCGACGCCTACATCTCCCGGCGCATCGCGCTCGCGGCGGGGCTCGACGACAACACGCCCGCATTCACGGTCAACCGCCTGTGCGGCTCGGGACTCCAGGCGATCTGGTCGGCCGCGCAGGAGCTGCTGTGGGGTGGGATCGATGTCGCCGTCGCCGGCGGGGCGGAGAACATGACCCGGATGCCGTTCTACGACTTCGACGCGCGCTGGAACGACCGGCTCGGGCACCGCTCACTGCTCGACGGCACGATCGCGATGCTCACCGATCCCTTCAGCCAGAAGCACATGGGCGTCACGGCTGAGAACGTCGCATCCCGCTTCTCGGTCTCGCGCGAGGACCAGGACGCCTTCGCCCTCGAGTCGCAGCGACGGGCGGCGACGGATGCCGCGCAGGCCGCTTTCGCTGAGGAGATCGTCGCGGTGACGACGTCGGGCCGCAGGCCTGTAGAGGTGTCGGTCGACGAGCATCCTCGCCCTGACACCACGCTCGAGTCGCTCGCCGCGCTCCCCTCGGCTTTCGCCGAGGACGGCACGGTGACCGCCGGCAACGCCTCGGGCATCAACGACGGGGCGGCGGCGACGGTGCTCATGCGCGAGGCGGATGCCCGCGCTGAGGGCGCGCCCGTGCTCGCGACGATCGAGGCGGTGACCACCGCGGCGCTCGAGCCCGAGATCATGGGGTACGCCCCCACGCTGGCGCTGAAGAAGCTGTTCGCGCACACGGGCCTGACGCCCGCCGACGTCTCGACGGTGGAGCTCAACGAGGCCTTCGCCTCGCAGGCGCTCGCCGTCATTCGGGATGCCGAGCTCGACCCCGCGCGCACGAACCCCTACGGCGGGGCGATCGCCCTCGGCCACCCGGTCGGCGCGACCGGCGCGATCCTCACCGTGCGCGCCGCGCTCACCCTGCAGCGCACGGGCGGCGAGTACGGCATCGTGACGATGTGCATCGGCGGCGGCCAGGCGCTGGCGGCGCTGCTGAAGCGGGGGTAGCCCGGCGAAACGGCGATGCCGGATGCCCGAGGCCCGGCTCAGCCGATCTCGACGAGGAGTGCTCGCCCCCGCACCGCCGAGGGACGACCCGTGACCAGCCACGAGGCATCCAGCATCGCGAGGGCCGTACGCTCGACCTCCCCCGGTTCGAGTGCGATCCACAGCTCGGCGCGTGCCGTGCTGGCAGGGGTCACGACAGTGCGTCCCGAGACCTGGGTGCAGAGCACGTCTGCACGTCCCCGGCGGCTCATCACATTCAGATCGCGCGCCGCGTGCGCGGAGGGTTCGGAGCGCACGGCGTCTTCGCCCTCGAAGGTGATCTCCTCACAGGGCTGGAGGGTGGTCACCACATCGTTGACGCTGATCTCCAGCGTTCCCGGTCCGAGGAACGTCAGGTGCCGGTGCACGCCGGGGAACGGGCTGAAGGGCTGCGCACCGGTGAGGTCGGCGACGCTCACGCGATACGTCCATTCTCCGTCGTTCGCGGCGGCATCCTCGGCGATCACGCGCGTGGAGCCGCCGCCGTTCACCCACGGCACGGCCTCGAGCGCGTCGAAGCGGATGACGCCGTCCGGGTCGGCGGAGGAGTTCCGTCCATCCATCTGCATCTTCTCTAGGTTAGTGACGTAGTGATGGTTGGGGGCGTCACTCGCCTCGCCTGAAGCGGGTAGCGCTGCTCTTCCGCGTCTGTTCCCTTCAGACCTCTGCACCTTTAGGCAGGACGGTCGAGCGACCTTCCTCTGCCACCAGACTCGCTAGAGTGGGCGAATCGCTGATAGTGGATTGAAAATTATGATGATAATAGTTTGTGAACAGCAGCGAACAACTCACGGCCCTCATCGGTGGCGACAACCTCTGGATGCCCCATGGACGCGTCTTCGGGGGCCAGCTGCTCGCGCAGTCTCTCCTGGCCGCGGCCGCAACCGTTGGGCCTTCGTACGTCTTGCACTCCATGCACGCCTACTTCCTGAGGGGCGGGATGCTCGAGGAACCTGTGGAGTACAGCGTCGAGCGGTTGCATGACGGTCGAGCGTTTGCGCGCCGCAGTGTCCTGGCAGTTCAGGGGGATCAGCAGATCTATTCGATGCTCGCTTCCTTCCATGTCGCCGGGGTCGGGTCAGACTTCCAAAGAGAACTTGAGGAAGCGGTTCCCGAACCAGAGTCCCTTGCGCCGAGCAGACCGGATAGCGCAGACGAAGAGGTCGTACGGTGGCTACAGGATCGGCTTTTCGAGTTCCGGGCTGTGCCGACGAGGCCTGGCTCATCAGTGCCAGGAGGAGTATGGACGCGGTGCGTCGAACGGCTTCCGGACAACCCCCTGCTTCATATGGCATTGCTTGCCTTCGCCGCCGATTACGCCCTGCTGCAACCGATCTTCCAGGCTGCCGGGGTGGGAGAGCACCAGGTATTCGATCTGGGCCTGGCTAGCCTCGACCACTCCGCCTGGTGGCACCGTGCCGCGCGAGTCGATGAATGGGTCTACTTCGCTCAGGCACCGATGAGTGTGCAAGGAGGCCGTGGCCTCGCGATGGCGCGCGCATACGATCGTTCGGGCCTTCTCGTGGCGACGATGGCTCAAGAGGGGGTTTTGCGACAGTCAGCCTGATGGCCCTGAGAAGATTGTCGGATACTCTGTTCATCAGTATCATGATTACAATTACCGCTGACGTTCGATGACAAGGGTGGCATGTATACCTCGGGAAAGTCCTATGCGGAGCGGATCCATCCCTGGGTCGGCTTGAGGATTCCCGACATGCTCGATCGGAGTGCAGCAAACTGGCCCGACAGCCCTGCACTGCTTGATGGCGCGAGAGTGATCACCTTTTTAGAGTTGCGGACGGCTGTCGACGACGCTGCGCGGAACCTCGTCTCATCCGGCATCAATGAGGGCGACCATGTCGCGACCTACCTCGGTGAGCATTGGCAACACGTCGTGCTGGTGTACGCGATCATGCAGATCGGTGCCGTACCGGTGCCGTTGAACATCACGTGGGAGTCGGCGGAGATCATCAGCGCCCTGCGCGATGCCGAGGTGAAGATGCTGCTCGCGCAGCGCACCCACCGGAGCACCGACATCTCCGAGCGGCTGGCCGTATTCGGCGACCCCGCGACGCCGTACGCACCTCGCGCGGAACTGCCGTTCCTGAGCAGCGTTCGGTGGCTTGACCCGAACGGTCTTGATGAGTGTGCGATCGACTCGCTCTTCGAACCGGCCTCCGGACCCGTCGCGACCTCGAACAACCAGGTCGCCTACCTCATGTTCACCTCCGGCACTTCGGCTCGTGCAAAGGCCGTCGTGCTGGAGCATCAGGCCGCATTGGGAGTGGGCTACCTCACAGGGGCACGGAGCGGGTATCAGCCGGGTGAACGGTTTCTCAACATCTCGCCCCTGTATCACTGCGGCGGGCAGATCCTCGGGCTTCTGGCCTCGCATCAGTACGGTCTCGCGGTGAGGCTGATCGAAGGCTATCAACAGGAACGCATACTGGACGCGATGGCGCAGGACTCTCCGGTGAGCATCGTGGGATTCGACATCGTGATACGTCGGCTGCTCGACGCCGCACGGCACCGGGGCATCGGGCTCCCGTTCCGTACGGTGCTGAGCGCACCCGGAGTAAGCATCTTCGACGAACTGGAGGCAGAGGGCCTCGAGGTCGTGATCGTCTACGGGTCCACCGAGTTCACGAATGTCGCGGCGATCAGTCGCGGCGATGATCGCGTTTCACGGCGACGCGATGGCAACGGCTTTCCCTTGCCGCGGGTCGACATTCGCGTCTGCGACCCGGAAAGCGGCATCGCGCTGCACGCCGGAGAGCCTGGCGAGATCCGGGGACGCGGCTGGAACCTCATGCTCGGCTACTACCGGGGAGACGGTGCGGTCGAGCTGCCCCTGGACGCGGACGGGTTCTTCGCTTCGGGTGACTACGGATTCCTCGATGAGGACGGATGCGTGTACTACCGGGGACGATACTCCGCGATGGTGAAGACCGGAGGCGAGAACGTCTCTCAGACTGAAGTCGAGAATGTCCTCATGCAGATCGACGGGATATCACAGGCCGCGGTCATCGGCGTCGCCGATGCGCAATGGGGGGAGATGGTCGTCGCGTTCGTCCAGTTCGAAGAGGGAACAAACGAGCTCACGAGCGATGAGCTGCGCGAGAGATGCAGGGGTCTCATGGCGGGATACAAGATCCCCAAGCGCTTCATCACCATGAACGCACGAGACTGGCCGGTCACCCCCACCGGCAAGGTGATCAAGCCCCGACTCCTCGCCTTGGCCTCCGGGAAGGAAGACGGATGACTCTCCCCGGTCTTCCCGGCTGGGAGCGTGCGGGCCGATGGCATGGCGAGTCGGCCGCGGTACACGAGGCGGCAACGGCGGTGCTCTCCAGACTTGGCCGCTCCTACTGGTTGACGGTGCAGGAGGAGGATCGGCCCCCGAGAGAACTGATGAGCGCCCTCGCCGAAGCCGGGCTTCTGGGCCTTGGCGTTCCAGAAGAGCTCGGCGGAAGCGGAGGGGGTCTCCCGGAGGAGGCTGTCCTCCTGGAGACTCTGGGGCGACACGGTATTCCGCTCACTCAGGCGGTGCTGAACGGTTTCGTCCGCAGGGTACTGCTCGATCATGGAACACCTGAGCACATCCGGCGATACGTGCTGCCGACAGCGACAGGAGAGGTGCTGACGAGTTTCGCCTTGACGGAGGCGGAGTCCGGAACCAACGCCTTCGCGATGCGGACTCGCGCCCGGGCCGATGGGGGTGGTTGGCGGGTGAACGGTCAGAAGCAGTTCATCTCCGGCGTCGAGCATGCCTCTCAGCTTTGCCTCGTAGCGCGAACCGACGACCAGCGGTCAGGGCGAGCGGAGCTGTCTGTCTTCGTGCTGGCGCTTCCTCATGAGGGCATCTCCTGGACGCGGATGCGTACGACGGCCACCCTGCCAGAGCATCAGTACGTGGTCTCCTTCGACGATGCGTTCCTGCCGGGCGAAACACTGGTCGGTGGGGAGGGTCTCGGCGCGCAGGTCATCTTCTCGGCGCTGAACCCGGAACGCATTCTCGCTTCTGCGCTGGCCATCGGGCTCGGCGACCATCTTCTTCTGAAGGCTGTGGAGTACGCGCGGGTCCGCGCTCCCTTCGGGGCTCCGATCGGGGGCTATCAGGGCGTCCAGCATCCGCTTGCCAAGGCGTTCACCGAACTGGAGGCGGCGAGAATGGTGAACGACGAAGCCGCTCGCGCTTACATGCGGGGGGAGAACGTCGGCTTGTTCGCAAACATGGCGAAGTATCTTTCGTCAGAAGCGGCATACGACGCGTATGACGCTGTCGTCCAGACTTTTGGTGGTACGGCTTTCGACAAGGACAGTGATGTGATGACCTTCTACGAGTACATCCGATTGAACCGGGTCGCGCCGCTCAACAATCAGTCTGTGCTGAGTTTCGTGGCCGAGCGCGCGCTCGGCCTCCCGCGAAGCCATTGACCCGGAGGAGCCAGACCATGAACACGTTCGATCTCACCGACGAGTTGATCGCCGTGAAGGAGCGTGCCGATGCCCTCGGTGCGAGCATCGCTCATCTCGCAGACGAAGCCGACGAGTGCACCACATTGCACGCAACGGTGGCGAAAGCGCTCGCCGACAGCGGTCTGGCGCGGTATACGGTGCCGAGGCAGTTCGGCGGTGAGACGGAGCTCATCGATCCACTGCTCATCGCGGTGGTGCGCGAGGCGCTCATGTACCACTCGGCACATCTGGACACACTGTTCGCGATGCAGGGGATCGGGAGCTATGCACTGAGCATCGGCGGTGATGAGAAGCTGAAGCAGGAGTGGCTCCCGCGGGTGGCGAGTCTTGAGGTCATCGCCGCGATTGCCCTCACCGAACCGGATGCAGGTTCCGATCTACGAGGGATCTCCACGGTCATCGAACCGGTTCCCGGCGGCGTGCGGGTGAGGGGGCGTAAGTCCTTCATCACAAACGGTGGCGTCGCCGGCTACTACGAAGTTCTCGGCAAGGAGGGCGATGGCTACTCGATGGTCTTCGTTCCTGCGGACACACCGGGGCTGACGGTGCAAGCTGGTCCGACGCTCATCGCCCCTCATATCCTCGGAGAATTGTTGTTCGACGATGTCGTCGTCCCGGCCTCACACCGGATTGGCGAACCGGGCACCGCCTTCTCGCTTGCGCTCGCCACTCTCGCCGTATTCCGGGCCTCCGTGGCCGGTGCGGCGACCGGACTCGCGCAGGCGGCACTGGATGAAGCAGTCCGGCACGCAATGACACGCGAGCAGTTCGGCAAGCCCTTGGCTCGATTGGGGGCGGTGTCGCAGAGTCTCGCCCGGTCGTGGGCCGATGTCGAAACCGCGCGTTCGATCACCTACCGCGCCGCCGGTCGGGCGGGCCAGGATCCGCTGGACAACCTGGACTTCTCGTCCATGGCGAAACTCGTCGCGACGGAGGCCGCGGCCCGCGTCGTCGACCGTTCGGTGCAGACGATGGGTCGGTTCGGCCTGATTCGCGGTTCGAAGATCGAGCGGCTGTACCGCAATGCACGTCCGTTGAGGATCTACGAAGGAGCTTCGGAGGTACTGCTCGACTCACTCAGCCGCCGATTGGAGAAGATCTCGCGATGATCATCGATGCTCATACGCATGTCTGGCCGGACCGGATTGCGGCGGCGGCGCTCGCGCACAACCCGGTTCCGGGCCTGGAGGCTCGCGGTTCGGGCACCGTCGACGGGCTCATGGCCGATATGGCGGTTTCGGGGGTGGATATCAGCTGTTGTCTCGGCATAGCCAACGAGGCACGTCACGTAGAGCGGGTCAACGAGTTCATCGGAGGACTTGCGACACCCGAACGCATCCCCTTCGGAACCGTTCACGTCGATCTGTCCGTCGATGAAAACCTCGCCAGCCTGGCACGCCACGGCATCAGGGCGGTGAAGCTGCACCCGCTGTTCCAGCAGACTGCTCTGGATGATCGTCGGCTGTGGAGCATTCTCGACGCATTCGGCTCCGACATCGCGGTGATCACGCACGTCGGCCTGGGCGGTGACAGCCATACGAACAGTCTGTCGAGTCCTCAGATGATCGCTGCGATCGCCAGACAGTTCCCCCAGCTGAGGCTGATGGCCTGCCACTTCGGCGGGTACCGGATATTCGAGCTCGCCGAGGAGGTGCTCGCCGGTGAGGACATCGTCCTCGAGACCTCATGGCCACCGACGATGGCGACGCTTGCTCCCGAACTCGTGCGGCGTTTCATCCGCAAGCACGGAGCAGAGCGAATCGCGTTCGGCTCGGACTGGCCGATGGCATCGCCGCAGGCAGAGATCGCTGCCATCCGAGAGCTCGGTCTGAGCGACGAAGAAACCGAGCTGGTTCTGGGGAGGACCCTTGCGAGAGTGCTGCAGATCGAGTTCTCATGAGTACCGATTCTTTTGTGTGGCGCGACGGCGAGCGGACTATCCGTTTCGGTGAGGGTGCTGCCGACGCACTCGGTGAGCATCTGAGCGGACCGTACGAGCTCCTCGTCGGTGGGCGCGCCGCGACCGTGCTGCAAGGGGTACCGGAAGAGGTCAGAGTCGGCTCCGAAGCCGTTCACGGCATACCCGAGGGATCAGTCGACGACCTCGCCGCGGGGCTGCTGGACTCGATCCGCGAGGGGATCACGCTCGTGGCAATAGGCGGCGGTCGTGTCATCGACACGGCGAAGGCGGTGGGAGCGGCAAGGGGCTGCACGGTTGTGGCCGTGCCGACGACGTACTCCGGAGCGGAACTCACCTCTGTACACCGAGTCATACTCGGTGCTGCCCCGGCAAGACGCATCCGGCCCCAGACGGTGATCACTGATCCCCGCTTTGCCGCAACGTTGAGTCCTGCGAACGCTGCGGCCAGTATCGCCAACGCCCTCGCGCACGCGATCGAGGCGGGCGTCACCGCCGGCGCATCCCCGGTTCCTGTCCTTGCCGCATCATCGGCGGTGCAACGGATCGCGGCCGCGGTGGGGGGTTCGCTGGACCTCGCCGATCCGACGGTTCGCGGTGATGCCGCGCTCGGCGCGCTCCTGGCCGGCTATGCCCTCGACTCTGCCGGTCTCGGACCGTGCCATGTCATCGCTCAATCCATCGCACGCTCGACGCGTGGGTGGCATGCGGGGATCTACGCGGCGGTGCTGCCACAGGTCATCCCGGCGTTGCGCGCCCGCCGACCCGAGTTGCTCGAGGGGCTGGATCAGATGGCGGGTCGGCCTGTCCAAGTGCTCGCATCCGAGATCGCAGTGCATGCAGGGGTCGCCGGCCTCCGCTCCCTCGGCATCACCACGTCGGAACTGGATCATGCCATGTCGCTCATGAGGCGGCGACCCGAGTTCGCTGCGGTTCCGCCGGCACCCGATGCCGACGAACTCGCCGATATAGTCGCAGCCGCGTGGTGACGGCTGCGAAGATCACGACACTAGCCTGTAGACAGGAAGCGAGAAGATGACGGCATTCGATGAAGACGCATTCGCACCCGAGCTCTCCCTCAGTCTGGATGGGGCGGTCTGCACCGTCACGCTCAACCGCCCGGACAAGCTCAACGCGGTGGACGAGCGCCTGCATAGTGCTCTCGTCAGCGTCTGGGCGGTTCTGGCCGCTGACCCGAGAGTCGCTGCGGCAGTTCTGACCGGCTCGGGCCGGGCGTTCACAGCGGGGGGCGACATGGCCAAGATGGATCGAATGAACGATCCGCTCAATCGGGCCCGAGCGGTTGACGAGGCCCAGCACCTCGTACGGAACATGCTCTCCTATCCAGCCCCGATCGTCACCGCCATCAACGGCCCAGCAGTCGGCCTGGGCTGCAGCCTCGCCCTGTGCAGTGACGTGGTGCTCATCGAGGAGTCGGCGTTCCTCTCGGATCCGCATGTCGTCGTAGGTCTCGTGGCCGGCGACGGGGGAGCGGCCCTGATGCCGCTTCTCGGACCGGTCTTGCGGGTCAAGGAGCTGTTGTTCACGGGGCAGCGCATCAGCGCCGAAGAAGCGGTGCAGATCGGTCTTGCCACGCGGGTCGTTCCAGACGGTACCTCGCTCGAACGAGCGCGCGAGTTGGCTGCTCGGTTCGCCACGATGCCTCAGCAAGCGCTTCGGGATACAAAGCGCGCGGTGAATATGCATCTCGAGCGCGGCATCGCAGGGGTGCTCGAGTTCGCTGCGACGGCCGAACGCGAGAGCCTTCACTCCGCAGATCATCTATCGATGATCCAGCGATTCCGCAAGGACGAGTGACGAAAACGAGCCTGCTTCAGTCTATCCCCGCGATCACCGCTTTCGCGACGCTCTGACGGAGTGCATCCACAGAGCCCAGTGCGACTGCCGACGCGAGAGCGCGCTTGAGATAAAGGTGAGCGCTGTGCTCCCAGGCGATCGCGATTCCCCCGTGGAGCTGCACATTGCTTCTGGCGACCCGTTCGAATGCCGCGGAAACATGGGCGCCCGTCGCGTGAGCGATGGTCGTCGCTTCGGAACTCTCCTCGGCGATGGCCCATGAGGCGCGCTGGACGGCGAGACGCGACGTTGCGACATCGATATACATGTCGGCCAGACGGTGTTTGACCGCCTGAAAGCTGCCGATGGGGCGGTCGAACTGCACTCGGCTCAGGACGAAGTCCTTGCAGATGTCGAGGCATTGAGCCGCCGCGCCGAGCTGTTCGGCGGCGAGGCACACCCGGGCGATGCTCAGCAACCGCTCGATCATGGCTTCGCCGCCACCCTGTGCGCCGATGAGAACCGCGGGGACCCGCTCGAAGGAGAGCGTGGCAAGCGTGCGAGTGGGATCCAACGCCGGCAACCCGGTCCGCGTCAGGCCCGCAGCGTCTCCGCCGACCGCGAACACGGAACGCCCCCGGTCCGTATCGGCGAGCACGAAGACCAGATCGGCCAGCAGCCCGTCATCCACTGCCCCAGCAGTCCCGTCGAGGAACCAGTCGTCGCCGTCCCGAGTGGCTGATGCGGTGACTCCGTCGTGCCGTCGATGCGCCACTGTGGCGATCGTCGCGCCCTCGACGATCCCAGGGAGCCACCGCGCTTTAGCATCGTCGTCGTCACTCTGCAGCAGGAGCGTGGTCGCGAGCACGACGGTGGAGAAGAATGGGCCGCTGAGCAGCACTCGTCCCATCTCCTCGAGCACGAGGGCGAGTTCGACGTAGCCGGCTCCGGCACCACCATACTCTTCGGGCACGTGGATCCCGTGCAGGCCGAGTTCCTCGGCCATGAGGTGCCAGACGACCGCGTCGTGACCTCCCGAGCCGTCGGCGATGAGTCGGCGGAGCGCGGCGGAGTCCGCGCGCGCATCCAAGAACTCGCGGGTGGCGGTCTGGAGAGCGATCTGCTCGTCGGTGAGCCCGAAGTACATCTCATACTCCCTTCTCAGGCATCGGCGGCGCGACCGGTGGCCGTGGCTCTTTGGGCATCCCGAGGATCTGTTCCGCGATCGTGTTGCGTTGGATCTCGCTCGATCCGCCATAGATGGTTCCCGCTCGCGCATGCAGGTAATCGGTGACCCAGCCGCGAGAAGAATCGAAGGGAAAGCCCTTCGGTTCGGGGCCGACTATGGATATTGCATCTGCTCCGGTGAGTGCCAGACGATCGGTGCCGAGCACGTCGAGGGCGAACTCAGTGAGACGCGACTCGTACTCGGAGGTGACGAGCTTTATGATCGAGGACTCCGGACCGGGAGGTTCGCCGGTCTGGGCGAGCGTCAGGCTGCGCATGGCGAGGCACTCGAGCACCATCACCGTCGTCCAGCACTCGCCGAGGCAAGTCAGGAAGAGCGGATCGTCCTGGACCCGGTTCTTGCGAGCGAGCCTGATGAGCCGCTCGAGCTCGAGCCGGTGGCTTGCCGCTGCGGCAACGCCGCCGATTCCGCGTTCATAGCCCAGGAGGGTCAGCGCGACCCGTGCCCCCTCACCGGGCGCGCCCAGGATGTTGGTCGATGCGGTCTCAGCGTTGGTGAAGCGCACCTCGGAGAAGTCCATCTCGCCGGCGATGTTCTCGATGCCGACGACTTCGACTCCCGGTTGATCCATCGGGATGAGCAGGAACGAGAGTCCCTTCGATCGCGACGCATCAGGATCGGTGCGGACCATGGCAAAGATCCAGTTCGCGGTGAGTCCCCCGGTCTGCCAGATCTTGTGGCCGTTCACAACCCACCGATCGCCCTCGAGACGTGCCCGCGTGCGCAGGTTAAACAGATCGGATCCGGCTTCTGGTTCGGAGTAGCCTTGCGCCCAACGGATCTCCCCGGAAAGCGTGCGCGGCAGGAAGTACTCCTTCTGCTCATCGGTTGCCCAGTGAAGAAGCGTGGGGCCGATCAGATCGAAGGCGAAGACATCGTTCGGATGAGGCAGTCGTGGCACCCCGGCCGCCGCGAACTCCTCCGCGACGATCGACTGCTTGACGACATCCACACCCGCTCCGCCGTGCTCTACCGGCCAGCCTGGCGCGAGCAAACCGTTCTTGGCGATCGTTGACCGCCAGGATTCGTTGAAGGCATCGCGTTCGGTACCCGAGAGTGCTCCGATACCCTCCCAGCCCGGTGGCACCTGGCCCGCGATGAACTCGCGCACCTTCTGCCGATACTGCGCGTGCTCTGAGGTTTCGTTGAGATCCATGACTACACCTTTTCTTCGGCGTTTCTAGACGCCGCCCCAGGCTGCGCCACCGTCGACGGGGATGAGGGCACCGGTGGTGAAGCTCGACGCATCGCTGGCGAGGAACAGCGCGGCACCCGCGATCTCGGACGGATCACCGGCGCGTCTCAGCGCGTAGCGGGACACCCGCTGCTGCACAGCGGTCATGTCCCATGAACGTGAGACATCGGTGAGGAAGGGGCCGACGAGGATCGCGTTGACCCGCACCGTGGGGCCGAAGGCATCCGCAAAGCCCACGGTCATCGCGTTCAGCCCTGCCTTCGCGGCGGCGTAGGGAACGATGTCGCGGCGGGGTCGCACGCTGCCTATGCTGCTGATGTTTATGATGCTGCCCCCTGAACCCTCCATCATCCGCGTGCCGACTGTGGCGCAGAGACGGAAAGGTCCTTTGAGATTGACGTCGAGCACCTTGTCGTAGAGCGCCTCGGAGATGTCGGCGACGGCGTCGTAGACGGGCGACATGCCCGCGTTGTTGACGAGAACATCGATAGAGCCGAAACGTTCGTAGGCGGCGTCTACGAGCCGATCGACCGCGCTCCAATCGCCGACGTGGGTCGCGATACCGAGCGCCTTCACGCCGAGCTCGGCGAGTTCGGCCGACACGTGATCGCAGGCATCCTGCTTGCGACTCGCGACGACGACATTGGCGCCCGCGCGGGCGAAGCCGAACGCGATCTCGCGTCCGAGTCCGCGGGTTCCGCCGGTGACGATGGCTGTTCGCCCGGCAAGGATGTGCTCAGTCATGACCCAGGGGTCCTCGATTCCGTATCGGGCAGTCCGATCGTGCTCCACTTGCGCAACAGGGGAGCGGCACGGTAGCGTTCGTCGCCGATCTCCGCCCTCAGGGCGTCGAGTACTTCGACCACCGTCGCCACCTCCAAGAGTTCCAGCCATTCAAAGGGGCCGCGAGGGTGATTCAGGCCCAGTCGCATCCCCGTGTCGATGTCGGCACGCGATCCCACTCCCTCGGCGAGGGCGAACGTTGCTTCGTTGATGAGCTGCGCGACAATGCGCGCGGTCGCGAGGCCCGGAGCATCGGCCACGGCCACAGGCTCGACGCCCATCGCATCCCAGAAGGAGCAGACCAGATCCTTCCAGCTCTGCGGCGTGCGCTCCGTGCTCGTCACCTCGATGCTCGAGCCCTTGTTAGGCGGGGCGACGGCGAAGAAACCGATCCCGGAGGGGTTCCTCCGGACCAGAGATTGGAAGCATGCGGTCAATACGGGCACGTCTTCAGAGGGTGCCGTAGGGGTGATCCCGCAGTCGATGAGCATGTCGACGGATCTGTCATCCTGTGGGGCCATCTCCCACGGCGACGCGGCGACCAGCGCGGTCATCCAGCGCGCCAGCGGCGTCTCGCCCAGGATCCGGACGGTTCCTCCCCATGCCGGGGAGGGTTTGCACCACGCAGCTCGTGAGGGCTCAGAGTCGGCACCAGATGCCAGGTCTCCGTACTGATAGAACCCACTGCCGCTCTTGCGTCCCAGACGACCGGAAGCCACCATGCCCGCGATGATCGGTGAGGGTCGCCATCGGGGCTCGCCGAAGCTCTGCCCGTAGAAGCTGCGTGCGACATCGAGGCTCACATCGAGGCCGACGAGGTCGAGCAGGGTAAACGGACCCATCGTGAAGCCGGCGGCATTGCGGCACAGTCGATCGATGGTTGATGCGTCGGCGATGCGTTCCCGCAGCAGCTGGAGTGCCTCAAGGCTGAAGGGCCGCGCGCACCGGTTCACGATGAACCCGGGCACGTCCGCCGCGGTGATCACCGACTTGCCCATCTCGGTTCCCACCCTGCGTGCCAGCTCGATCGAGCCCGAGTCGGTTTCGGCTGTCGGTATCAGCTCCAGGAGCTTCATGATCGGCGGCGGGTTGAAGAAGTGCATTCCTAGCACCCGGTGGGACCCGGGGATCTGTGCGGCGATGGCGGCAACGGGGATCGAGGACGTGTTCGTCGCCAGAACACAGTCGAGGCCGACGAGCTCTGCGACCGCATTCAGTACCTGAACCTTGAGGTCAAGATCCTCTGGAACCGCTTCGATCACGAGCGCGCACCGGGAGACTTCGGCCATGTCGGCGGTGAGCAACAGTCGACTCATCGAGGCCGCTGCGTCGCGCTCGGTCATCCGGCCGCGTTCGACGAGCTTCTCGAGACCGGCACGGATGCTCGCCTCGGCGCGCTCCCGCGCCGTCGACGCCGTGTCGACGAGGATGGTCTCCGCGCCCGCGGTCAGGCACAGCTGAGCGATGCCCGCTCCCATGGTGCCGGCGCCGACCACTCCCAGGACGAGGGTCACGACGACCTGCGCGCGGCGTCGTGGGCGAGCGAGCTGAACTCGACCTGTTCAAAACTCTCGTACATGAGGGCAAGAGACCCGGCGAAGGCTTCGTCCCAGCTCTGCCGAGCGCTGGCTCCGACCTGGTTGCGGATGCTCCGCAGCGAGAACCCTGGATTCGCGGCGATCGAGCGCGCGTAGTCGAGCGTCCGCGGCATGAGCTCGTCGGGTTCGTGGAGGAATTGGTAGATACCCATGGCCTTCGCCTCGGCGGCGGCGAGCTTGCGGGCCGTGAGGAGGAGGTCCAGCGCGTTCGCGGGTCCGACCAGCTCTCGAAGAAGATAGGCCGAACCGTACTCGGCTACCAAACCGAACCTCGCGAAGCCCGTCGTCAGAGTGGCCGTCGTCGATGCGATCCTCACATCCGCCATCAGCGCCTGAGCGAGTCCCGCGCCAGCCACAGGCCCGTTGATCGCGGCGATCAACGGCTTGGTGAGTCGCATTGCTCGATCTCGGGGGGACTCCTGCGCTCGTGCGCGCAGATCGCCATCACCGACGGACGACAGCATGCTCGTGTCCGCACCGGCACAGAAGCCGCGTCCTGCGCCGGTAAGCACGATGACGGCGACGTGTGGATCTCTGTCTGCTTCGTCCAGGAGTTCCAGGTAACGGTCCGTCATCGGCGGGGTCAGCGCATTGAGCTTCTCCGGCCGATTGAGCGTGATGAGCCCGACGCCGTCGAGAACCTTGTAGAGCACCTGACTCTCGATGTCATCTCCTGACATCGCTGCCTCCGATCCCGCCCCTGATCTCCTTGGCTGCGCCGAATCCGTCTGTGCGGAGGCGATCCCGCAGTACGTATTTCTGTATCTTGCCGGACTCGGTCCGAGGCACGGAGTCGACGATGAAGAGCAGTTCGGGGATCTGCTGATTCGCGAAGCCGAGATCGCGGAGGTGTTGGCCGATGGTCGTCAGAGTGATGCTCGATTCGTCGTCGGCGACGATGAAGACCGCAACCCGCTCGACCAGGACCGGGTCCGGTGCGCTCACGACGACCGCATCGGTGACTCCGGGCATGGTCAGGATGCCGTCTTCGATGAGCTTCGCGGAGATGTTCTCCCCTCCGCGCACGATGATGTCCTTCTTGCGACCGGTGATGGTGAGGAATCCGTCGTGGCTGCGTACGCCGCGGTCACCGGTGTCGAACCAGCCGTCGCTCGTGAACGCCGCCTCATTCAGGGTCGCGTCCAGATAGCCCAGGAACAGTTCCGGTCCCTGCACGAGAATGTCCCCGTCGACACCCGGGGGGCAGTCGTCGCCGTTGCCGTCCACGATGCGGAACTTGGTGTGTGGATACTCCTTGCCGTCCGTCGTCGCCCACTTCTCGACCGGATCGTCCTTCGTGCTCACCGTCGCGGAGGGGAACTCGCTCGAGCCGTACATTCGCGGTAGGACGCAGCCCAGCGCCTCGACACCCTCGTAGATGAGCGCGGGGGAGACATCAGCCCCGCCGCAGGGGTAGAACTTCAACGCAGAGAGGTCGTAGTCATTGAGCTGCGGGTGGTGCACGAGGGCAGCCAGGAACGGAGTAGCCCCGGCCATGAAGGCGCAACGATGCTCGGAGAGCAGCTTCAGGGCTAGCGTCGGCTCCCAGAGGTCCTGCAGGACCAGAGTGGAACTCAGCATCGGCGCGAGCTGGATGCCGTAGAGCACCCCGGTGATATGGGTGACCGGTGAGGGCATGAATACCGCATCTGCATCGACCATGCCGAAGGTTTCGATCGCGGTTATGTTCTCGGAGACGAGAGTGTTGTGGCTGTGCAGAACGCCCTTCGGGTCTGCGGTCGTGCCGGAGGTGTACATGAGGGTGATGATGTCGTCGGGCGTGCGTTCGACCGGTGTGAGAGGTATCTTGCCCGCCGCCATGAACTCATCGAAGGAGAGGCGGTGGTCGCGGTCGTGATGTCCAACGACGACGATCTCGCGAAGTTGCGGCAGATCTGCGAGCATCGAGTCCGTCATCGTGAGGTAGTTGAAACCCCGGAACTCCCCGACCACCACGAAGAGCTTCGATCGTGCTTGCCTCAGGACGAATCCGACATCCTTGGCGCGGTAGATCGGTGCGATCGGATTGCTCACGGCACCGCGTCGGATGATCCCGTGATGGGTGACGACCGCTTCGAGCCAGTTGGGCAGTTGCCAGGACACGACGTCACCGGCTTGGATGTCGTATGCGTCCAGCGCCGAGGCGAAGTCGTCGATAAGGGCATCGAGTTCTCGGTAGGTCGTCGGTTCGTTGCGCGGCCCGACGACGGCGATGCGATCCGGATGCTGACGGGCAGCTTCTGAGACATAGGAGTCCGCAAGCCTGTCGTGCCAGACCCCCTGAGCGCGGTAGCTCGCGGCGAGCGGTGCTGGAACGGCTCGGGTCGCCCTGATCATCCCCCGCCCCTCCTTCCTGATCATCGTCTTCCTAGACAGCTTCCAGAATGGTGGCGTTCGCCATGCCACCGCCTTCGCACATCGTCTGCAGTCCGTATCGGTGTCCATCTCGGCGGAGTTGGTGAACGAGTGTGGTCATGAGCCTGGTGCCGGTCGCGCCCAGCGGGTGTCCGAGCGCGATAGCGCCGCCGTTGATGTTGGTGCGGTCCGGTCCGATGTCGAACTCGGACATCCAGGCGAGAACCACCGATGCGAAAGCCTCGTTGACCTCGAAGGACTGGATGTCGTCGAGCTGCAGACCTGAGCGCTCGATCGCCTTGCGGGTCGCCGGGATAGGGCCGGTGAGCATCCTGATCGGGTCGGAACCGGTGACCGCGGTCGTGTGGACGATTGCAAGCGGCGTGAGCCCGTGTCCTTCGACGAAGGACTCCGAGGCGAGGACGACGGCCGAGGCGCCGTCCGAAATCGAACTGGAGACCGCCGCCGTGAGTCGGCCTCCGTCGGAGAGCGGCTCGAGTGTGGCCATCCTCTCGAGCGTGGTGTCGGGACGTGGAGTCTCGTCCGCGAGGAAGTCGCCTACCGGCACGATCTCGTCCGTGAACAGGCCTGCTGCCTGCGCCATGATCGCTCGCTGATGGCTGCGGTAGGCGAACTGCTCCATGTCAGCCCGGGATATGTCGTAGTCATCGGCGATGAGTTCGGCACCTCGGAACTGCGAGAAGACCTGGTCTCCGTACCGATCGTGCCAGGCAGTCCCGCCTCGCGGATGTCCCAGTCCCGCCTCCATGCCCACGGTGGCTGAGGCTCCGATCGTGATCAAGCTCATGAGTTCGACCCCGCCCGCGACCACGAGATCCATGTCTCCGGAGCGGATGGCCTGAGAGCCGAAGTGGACCGCCTGCTGAGATGAACCGCACTGGCGGTCGATGGTGGTCGCGGGCACATGCTCGGGCAGGTCCGCGGAGAGCGCGACGGTCCGCCCGATGTTCGTCGATTGCGCACCGACCTGGCTCACGCAACCGAAGAGCACGTCATCGATCAGCACCGGGTCGACCTTCGCGCGGTCGACGGCGGATCGGACCGCGATCGCGCCGAGGTCCGCCGGATGCAGCTGGGACAGCGCGCCGCCGCGCCGCCCGACGGGGGTGCGCACCGCGGAGACGATGTATACGGGGGTGGTCATTGTCCGCCTCACTCGCCTCGCCAGACTGGTGCACGTTTCTCCAGGAATGCACGGGCACCCTCACTTGCATCCTCCGAGTCACGTACGGGGTCGCTGATCTGGCGTTGCCGGCTGAAGCGATCCTCGTCGCTCCAGAGTCGTGACTCGGTGAGAACCTGTTTCGTCGCGGCTACGGCGAGGGGGCCGTTCGACGCAATGGTCTGAGCGAGCTCGATTGCCCGAGGCAGTGCGTGGCCGGGTTCGGTGAGTGCGTTGACGAGCCCGAACTGGTAGGCGGTGTCGGCTGTTATCGCCTTGCCGGTGAGCGCGAGCTCCATGGCGATCGCCAGGGGGACGCGCTGCGGCAGGCGGAGCAGACCGCCGGCTGCAGCGATGAGCCCGCGTTTCACCTCGGGGAGAGAGAATCTGGCCTCCTTGCTGGCCACGACCATGTCGCATGCGAGCATGAGTTCGAACCCACCCGCGTGGGCGAACCCTTCGACGGCAGCGATGAGCGGTTTGCGGGAGGGCTGTTCGGTCAGTCCCGCGAATCCGCGAGACGTGATGGGCCGCTCGCCCTGGAGGAAGGCTCGCAGATCCATTCCGGCGCAGAAGTAGCCGCCGGCCCCGGTGAGGATCCCCACTGTGAGGGCACGATCCTCGTCGAGTTCGTCTATCGCTTCGTGGATGCGCGTGGCGACCGCCAGATTCACCGCGTTACGGGTATCCGGTCGATTGATGGTGATCGTGCGGATGCCGTCCAGATCGCTGATGATCACCTCGTCGCTAGCGGACGTCGTGTTCGTCATCGTGGCCCCATCCTGATCGCCCCGTCTAGACGAATCGTCTCACCATTGATCATGGGATTGCTGACGATGTGCTCGGCCAGCGCAGCGAACTCGTTGGGCTTTCCCAGTCGACTCGGGTGAGGCGTGGCCTTCCCGAGGGACGTGCGCACGTCCTCGGGAAGCCGAGCGAGCAGAGGTGTGTCGAAAGTCCCCGGGGCGATGGTGGCGACACGGATCAGTTTGCTCGCGAGATCGCGCGCGGCTACGAGTGTCAGGCCGACGATGCCCGCTTTCGACGATGCGTAGGGTGCCTGTCCGATCTGACCTTCGAAGGCGGCCACCGAGGCCGTCATGACGCAGACACCGCGCTCGCCATCGATGGGTTCAGTTCTCGCCATTGCGGCGGCAGCGATGCGCAGGACATTGAAGGTGCCGATCAGATTGAGCGTCACGATCTCAGTGTATTTTTCGAGGGATCCGGGACTTCCGTCCTTCTCGACGATACGGATGGCTCCGCCCCTGCCTGCACAGTGGACGAGAATGCGTATGCCGCCGTCGGGTGCCGCGTTCGCGACAGCGCGGGTGACGTCCTCGGGCGAGGTGACATCGCCCGGCTCGAACCTCGCACCGATCTGTGCAGCCACCTCAGCGCCGCGCGATGTCGGCAGGTCCAGGATCGTCACTGCCGCGCCGTGCGCCGCGAGCCTCTCGGCGGTCGCGAGACCGAGACCAGAGGCTCCTCCGGTCACGAGCGCAGCGCTTGATTCGATGATCATCGGTGTCGCTTCTCCTCTTCTCTGACGCGGCTCACAACGCCTCGACAATCAGTGCGTTCGCCATGCCTCCCGCCTCGCACATCGTCTGGAGTCCGTACCGAGTGCCTGCTCGACGCATGTGATGCAGCATGGTCGTGAACACTCGGGTACCCGAGGCTCCCAGTGGATGTCCGAGCGCGATGGCTCCTCCGATCGGATTGAGCCGCAGAGGGTCGGTGCCGAACTCCTTCTGCCAGGCGAGTGTCACCGATGCGAATGCCTCGTTCACCTCGTAGTGCCCGATATCGTCCAGTGTGAGTCCGGCGCGGGCGAGCACTTTGACGGTGGCGGGCATCGGCGCGGTGAGCATGAGGATCGGGTCGGCGGCGCTCACAGAGAAGGAGACGAAGCGCGCCAGCGGAGTCAGGCCGAGCGCGCCAGCGCGCTCCTCGCTCATAACGAGCACTGCGCTCGCGCCGTCCGAGATCTGGGAGGAGTTCCCCGCGGTGACGCTCCATGAGATCTCGGGAAACCGCTCCGACATCGCCTCGTCGGCGAACGCCGGCGGGAGCAGGCTGAGCGCCTCCATCGTGGTATCCGGGCGTATTGTCTCGTCGCGGTCGACGCTGCCCTGGTCAGGAGTGGAGATCGAGATGATCTCGTGTTCGTAGTGGCCGGCGGTTCTCGCGTGTCCGGCGAGCACGTGCGATCGCATCGAGTACTCGTCCATAGCCTCTCGGGAGAGGCCGAAGCGGGCGGCCACGAGCTCCGCCGAGACGCCCTGTGAGATCAACCCGGGGGCATAGCGCTCGGTGACCAGGGGACCGTACACATCGGCGTCCCCACGCGCGGAGCCCATGGGGACTCTGCTCATCGACTCGACTCCGCCGGCTATCGCGATGTCGTACGCGCCTGCCTGGATGCCCTGTACGGCGAATGCCAGTGCCTGCTGGCTCGATCCGCACCGGCGATCGATCGTCGCCGCGGGCACGTGCTCCGGGAGGCCGGCAGCCAGCCAGGCGAGCCGACCGGGTGTGGCGGACTGCTCGCCGCCTTGGCTCACGCATCCGATGAGGACGTCATCGACCGTGCCGGGATCGAGGTCGTTGCGCTCGAAGACCCCTTTCAGCACTTGGGCGAGCAGTTCGACCGGATGCACCTGGCTGAGCCTTCCGCCCGATCTGCCCCGTCCGATGGGCGATCGAACGGCGTCTACGACAACGGCGTGTGCCATGGCGCTCCCTCTCGATCGGCTTTCTGTGCTAACTATACACACAGATTATTCGCGGTTCGCAAACCGACGTCGAGGTCCTGAGCGCAACGACGGGAGTGAGGATCAGTCGGACTCGGATCCCGCACGTGGAGGGCGGGCGGTGGTACCGCCTTCGTCAGAGCCAGGCGATCGGGGCGAGCTTGAGTTCGGGGAATCTCTTGTCGATATAGCGGTCGTACTCGTCGATGTGGGCCGACATCGCTTCCGCCGCCGCCCTGCCGTCCCGTGCTTCGAGCGCCAGCAGGATGCGCTCATGGGCTTGCTGGATTGCAGTCTGACCCACTTCGGGGTATCCGATTCCGACGATGCTCCCATCGAGGATGCCCGTCATTGCGTCGATCAGGTAGTGGAACAGCGAGTTGCCGGATCCGTTCGCGATGATGTCGTGGAACTCCTGGTTGATGGCGAGGAACTCGGCCTCGTTGCCGATGCTCGCCTGGGTGCGCGTCACGTTGTCACGAAGCGCGGCGAGCTGCTCGCCCGTCATGCGGGTCGCCGCAAGTTCGGCCATGAGAGGCTCGAGGGCGCGGCGTGCCTCCGTGATGTCGCGGTAGGGGGCGTGGTCGAACTGGAGCAGGAGGGCCAGTGTGATGGCGAGACCAGCCCCGCTCGGCTGCTCGACGACCGGGCCCCCGCCGGGACCTGGTTTGAGGGAGATGAGTCCTTGAATCTCCAGGAACCGCAGGGATTCACGCAAGGTGCCCCGCCCGACTTGGTACTCCGCGAGCATCGCCTTCTCTGGGGGCAGTCGATCGCCGACAGTCTTACCCGTGCGTTCGATATCAGCGACAATTCGTTGGGCAACCAAGACGGCGGTCTTCTGAGGCCGCAACGCCGCTCTGTTCGTGTCGTGCACAGCTCTCCTCGATCTGCCTCTAAAGGGTCAGGCTTAGAAGTGTATCTGCATTGTGACACTCATACTCAACGATTTGAGGCTACTCATCGGCCGTTCTCATAGCGGACAATCATGTATATTATGACCATCATTAGTTGATATCGATACTGCCGAAGGGGATCCGTGACAACTTCGATCAGCGTCGATCGCGACGGACACGTCGAGATCTGGACGCTCAACCTGCCGGAATCCCGCAATCCCATCTCGGGTTCATCGATGATCGAGGCATTCGAATCCCGGATCGCCGCGGCGAACGCGGAGCCGGATGTCCGCGCGATCATACTGACCGGGGCGGGTTCGGTCTTCTCCGCGGGGGGCAATGTCAACGACATGCTCGAACGCAACGGCATGTTCAGCGGTACCCCCCAGCAGATGATGGAAGGTTACCGGCAGGGCATCCAGCGCATCCCGCGAGCGATGTTCTCGTGCGATGTCCCCATGATCGCTGCGGTCAATGGCCCAGCAGTCGGGGCTGGTTGCGACCTCGCCATGATGTGCGACCTTCGGATCGCCTCGACCACAGCGTTCTTCGCGGAGAGCTTCGTGAAACTCGGCATCGTCGCCGGGGATGGTGGTGCATGGTTGCTCCCGCGCGTCATCGGTCCGGCTCGTGCGGCTGAAATGGCGCTGACGGGCGATCGCATCGACGCTGCCACCGCCCTTGAATGGGGTCTGGTCTCGCGCGTCGTGGAGCCTGAGCAGCTGATGTCGGAAGCGACGGAACTCGCACGCAGGGTCGCTGTGAATCCTCCGCTCGCCACCCGCATGACCAAACGACTGCTTCGGAGCTCACTGGGTCAGACCCTTGACCAGGCGCTCGAGTTGGCTGCATCCTTTCAGTCGCTTGCCCACACCACCCAGGATCACGCTGAGGCGCTGCAGTCATTCGTCGAAAAGCGCCCGGGAAGCTACACAGCACGATGAAGGTGAGAACCTTGCTGCCCGCCCTTCGGGAAACGCCGGAGACGATCGCTCTGCGCGAGCAGGTCCGCGACTTCCTCGATCGTGCAAGAGCAGACGGGGTCTACGAGCCGATCATTGACGGCTGGCATGTCGGATGGAACCGGGAGCTGTCCAAGATGCTCGCCGATCAGGGCTGGGTGGGGATGACCATCCCGGTCGAGTTCGGCGGCCAGGGGCGCGGCTACATCGATCGCTTCGTCGTCACCGAAGAACTGGTCGCAGCGGGTGCGCCTGTTGCCGCGCATTGGGTAGGCGATCGGCAGACGGCACCGACCATCCTTCGGTTCGGCTCGGATGAGTTGAAGCACAGCCTGCTGCCACGCATAGCGACCACCGAACTCACCTTCGCCATCGGGATGAGCGAGCCCGACTCGGGGTCGGATCTCGCGAACGCTCGCACGAAGGCGACGAAAGTGGACGGCGGGTGGACGATCACCGGAACCAAGCTCTGGAGTTCGGGGGCTCACCTCGCGGACGCGATGCTCGTCTTCGCTCGGTCGGGTGACTCTGACTCGACGGATCGACATGCCGGTTTCACGCAGTTCATCGTCTCGCTTGATTCGCCAGGTCTGAAGGTGGTCCCCATCAGATGGATGTCGGGGGGTGCCCATTTCAACGAGGTCGTCTTCGATCGCGTGTTCGTTCCCGATGGGCTTGTGCTCGGCGAGGTCGGAAACGGGTGGGAACAGGTAACCTCGGAACTCGACCTCGAGCGGAGTGGACCCGAGAGGTTCCTCTCCTCATTTCCGCTCTTGCGCGAGCTCGTCACCGTGGTGGCCGAGTCGGATGGACGCGGAGCGCATCAGCTCGGACGCTTGATCGCTCGGTCTGCGGGCATCCACTCCATGTCCATGGCAGTTTCGGGCGGGCTCGCGAGGGGTGAGCCCGTGGGTGCTGCGGGCTCGGCGGTGAAGGTCATCGGCGGACTCACCGAGGGGGATATCGTCGAGGTCGCACAGTATCTGCTCGGTGATAACCATGTCATCGGCAACTCCTCGCTCGTCGCCATGCTGGACTCCGGGCTGGTTCAGCGATCGGGCTTTACGCTCCGTGGCGGTACAACGGAGATTCTTCATGGCGTCATCGCTCGCGAACTCGGAATGAGGTGACCTCGATGCAGAGGGCTGAGACTGAGTACGAAGACGTTCTATCGACGATATTCCGTCGGTATCGAGGGCAGCGGTACGAAGGAGCTGGCGGCGACGCTGAGTCCGGCCTTTGGCAGGAACTTGCCGGGCTGGGTTTGACGCGGCTTACGGGTACGGATCCCGAGAGCGGAGGCGCCTCCTGGTCCGAGGCGGCCGCGCTTCTGCGTGCAGCCGCCGGGAATGCTGTCGCGGCTCCTCTCGCCGAGAATGATCTCCTGGCGGGCTGGCTGCTCGATGTCGCGGGTATCGTGCGTGACGACGTGCCGCGCACGGCGGGCGTCCTCGATGAGCAGGGGTCTGCGTGGCGAGTGCCGTGGGCGAGTCGAGCAGAGCGGATCACGGTGCTCTACCCGCGAGGGGATCGTTGGTTCGTGGCAGATCTCGCCGCCGCCGCGTTCCGCATCGAAGAGTGCCTCAGCGTCTCCGGTGAGCCTCGCGATACCGTTCTGGGGAGTTCGCTGCCCGCTGGCGCGACCGAGGTTCCCGAATCGGTCCCGGTCGAGTTCAGGTTTCGCGGTGCTCTGGCTCGCACAATGCAGATGTGCGGGGCTTTCGAGACGGTGCTGGAGATGTGCGTCGAGTACACCTCTCAGCGAGAGCAGTTCGGCCGTCCCCTCGCCAGGTTCCAGGCCGTCCAGCGGCTTGTCTCAGAGATCGCGATCGAGTCAGTCCTGGCAAGGGCCGCCGCCGACAACGCTCTCGCGTGCGTGCTCGATTCAGGCTGGCAGGATCCCAGGGCGCGATTCGCGATAGCCGCAGCCAAGTCCTGCGCCGGACACGCTGCTTCGCGAGTCGTCCGGAACGCGCATCAGGCGTTCGGCGCTATCGGCAGCACTTACGAGCACGATCTGCGCCTGTTCACCCTTCCGGCGCTCGTGTGGAGTGCGGACTTCGGAGCGACTGCCGACTGGGATGAACTGGTGGCGAAGCAGTGCATGGAAGCCGGTTCCGAGCAGCTCTGGCGCTTCGTCAGCGGTGTTCCTCGTTGATCACGATGCCGCAGCACCCAGGTGATTCCCCGCTCTCTTGCGGCAGAGGGTTCTATAGTTCGAATCTTCTTCTTGATCACTCACTACTATTGCAATTAGGCAAATGATGCTAATAGTATGAAGTGTCTAGTTGCACGCCGTGCACGACGTGTGTCCACGGTAATGAGGCTGATCGCTTCTCCGGCGGTCCCGAGAACAATGGAGTTCGGATGATGAACAAGAGGTACACGCGAAAGCTCGCCATCACATCCAGTGCGGCGGCCATAGCACTACTGGTTGCGCTCACCGGGTGCACCGCAGAAACCGGCGAGACGCCGGCCCCCGAGGGCCCCAAGGAGTTCGTGATCGGAGGCGTGCTTCCGCTCTCCGGCTCGGTGGCCGCGTTCGGGGAGTTCGTCACCACGGGTGCCGAGCTTGCTGCCGAGCACATCAGAGAGAGTGGTGTCCTCGGCGAGAACACCCTCAGCTTTACTTTCGAGGACGGCGCGCTCGATCCTCAGACGACGATCATCGCCACGCAGCGTGTTCAGGAGCGGGGCATCAATACCGTGCTTACGGCGGGCAGCGCAGCGATCCTGTCTCAGATTCCCGAAGCGGAACGGACCAAGACGATCCTCGTGAATGTCGCCGCCCAGAGCAACAATCTCTTCGGTGTCACGGACTGGCTCTTCAACGGTCTCCCTTCGTCCAACGCCGAGTTGCAGCAGTTGGTGGATCTGGCGCGCGGCGATCTCGGTCTGGGCCGACTCGCAGTGCTGCACGTCGACTCCGACATCGGGGTGAGCGATGCGGAGACCATTAGCCGGATGTGGGTGGCGGCCGGGGGTGAGGTCGTCGGAACCGAGTCCTATGTATCAGGAGCGACGGACATGCGCACGGCATTGACTCGCATCCGCGCGGCGAACCCCGATGCCCTCTACATCTCTGGTCAGGTCGGCGACATGGGCTACGGCATCGCGCAGGCCAAGGAACTCGGCCTCAGCGCACAGATTCTTGGTCGTACCCCGAATGTCGATCCCCAGGTCTTCGCCGTTGCGGGCGACGCGATGGAGGGAATGGTCGGTGTGGGAACCATCTTCCGCCCGTCCACTCCCACGGCTCAGCAGTTCGTCGCGGCCTATGAGGCCAAGTATGGCAAGAGCCCCTCCCTTTACTCCGCGGTCACCTATGACATGGTGGGCATTCTCGTGAAGGCGTATCTGGCGGTCGGCACCGACACGACCGCTGTGCGGGAGTGGATCACCGGAGGTAACGTCGTGGACTATGACGGTGCGATGGGGCTCATCACAGTGGATGAGAACTTCGTCGCGACGTACCCGCTGTTCGCGTACATGGTGAAAGACGGGCAAGTAGTCGACTTCGCCAAGTAGTCGATGTCGATGGGATCGCGGAGCTGCCTGGACAAGAGGCGCGCCGCGATCCCATCCCATCGCACAAGCAGATCACGAACTCAGAAGGAGCCGTAATCCTTTGCTGATCCTCGAACTTCTCACACAAGGGTTGATGACCGGGGCGCTCTATGGCATTGCCGGGCTCGGATTCGCGCTCATCTTCCAGGCGGCACGAGAACTCCACTTCGCATACGGGGCGACGATCGCCGTTGCCGGCTACGTCGTCTACGCCTCGGTAGAGACGGGCCTCGGCCTGATCGTAGGCCTCTTTCTGGCAATCATCATCGCGAGCGCGATCGGTGCCGCATCCCGGTACTTCTTCTACCGACCGCTGAACGACCACTTCGCCGTGCTGCTGTTCTCGTTCGGCCTCACCATCGTTATTGAGAACGCCTTGCAGGCCTTCTTCGGCCCGCAGAGCAAGGTGCTAGCCCCCGGGGTTCTGAATCAGGTGATAACCCTTGTCCCCGGTACTCATATCCAGGCCCGCATCATCGATCTCGTCGGTGTCGGCCTTCTCATTCTTGCCGCGATCGCACTCCGGGTGCTTCTCAAGCGCACTCGCACGGGTCTCGCGATGAACGCCGTGATGCGCGATCACCAGATGGCGGAGCTGGTCGGGGTCCGGTCAGAGCGGATCAAGGTGCTGGCCTATGTGATCGGATCGATCCTCGCCGCGCTGGCAGGTGCGGTGAACGTGGTCGGCAGCGGAGTCAGCCCCATGATGGGATTCGAGCTCCTGCTGTTCTGTTTCATCCTGACGATCCTGGCCGGCAACAACCTCCCCGCGGTCGCTGCGTGGGGGCTTGCGATCGGGATGGCGCAGGCCGCGGTCTCGGCGATCATGCCGGCGCACTTCGGAGAACTCGCCATCTTCGGCATCCTGCTGGTGTATCTGATCATCAAGAACCTGAGAACACCGATGTGGGTGACGTCATGATGCCTCGACTCCTCCCCAGCGCCTCACTCCGACGGAAGGATCACCGATGACCTACATGCTTGTGCTGGTCACTGTCTTTGCGCTGAGTGCGATCAGCGCCGTGGCGCTGAACTTCATCGTCGGCTATGCCGGTCAGCTCTCTGTCACCCATGGCGCATTCATGGGAATCGGTGCCTACTTCTTCGCCATCGTGACCATAAGACTGGGCGTTGATCCGTTGCTCGCCATCCTCGGCAGTCTGCTTCTCAGCACGGTGCTCGGAGCGATCCTCGCCACGACGGCGCTTCGCATGGCGGGCTATGACTGGGTGCTCGTCTCGCTGATGCTGCAATCCTTCCTCGTGCTCATCATCGTCAGGTGGACGGGGCTCACCGGTGGCGCTTCGGGAATGCCCGGTGTGCCCCGCCCTCAGTTGTTCGGCCTGGACTTCCGCGACCCGGCTGTGTTCGCCGTGTTCATGGTCATCATCGCCACAGCCTTCGTCGTCTTCATGTGGATGCTCGGTCGCACTCAGTTCGCCCTTGCGCTTCGCGGTTTCCGGGAGAGCGAGCGCAGCACCGCTGCTCTCGGCTACAACACCAACAGCCTCCGGATAACCGCTGGTGCCGTCGCCGGGGGCGGGGCAGGGCTTGCGGGGTCGCTGTATGCGACGTTCGTCGGGTACATCCACCCAGACCAGTTCACCGCGCATCTCTCGGTGCTCATCCTCATCTATGTGCTCGTCGGCGGCACCGGCAACACCCTCGGCGTGATAGCGGGTGTCGCCATCGTCATGGCGATCCCCGAGGCCATCAAGTCCCTGACCTTCCTGCCGAGCAATCTCATCGGGCCCCTGCAGCAGATCGGCTACGGGCTCGTGATCATGCTCTTCGTCTTCTTCCGGCCGCAAGGAGTGTTCCCAGAGAAGCCTCTGCTCTATATCGACCGTGCGCGGTCGCGGCTCCGTGGACTCGTCCCGTCCCGGAACGACAAGGGTCTCGTCGCACGGGGAGGTGAATGATCATGCACGCGGCATCACCTACAACAGTCGGAGTCCAGCGTGAGGACATCGTGCTCGAAGGCAAAGGCGTGAGTGTCAGATTCGGGGGCCTCCAAGCGCTCAGCGATGTGAACATGTCGGTTGAACGTGGTCGAGTGACCGCGGTGATCGGTCCGAACGGAGCCGGCAAGAGCACGCTGCTCGGCGTCCTCTCCGGGTTCATCGTGCCCGAAGCCGGAGAAGTCTTTCTCGAGGGCCGGAACGTCTCCAAAGGTGCCGCATGGAATCGGGTTCGGTGGGGAATGGCCCGCACCTTCCAAGACCTCGAGGTCTTCGCTAACCTTACCGTTGCGGAGAACGTCTCCGTCGCCGTCCCCTCCAAGGTTGCGCGACATCCTCTGGGACGCTTCATCTTTCCGGGTCGGTTCCGGCAGGAGCGATTGCAGAATCGCCGACGCGTTGTCGAGCTGCTTGAGCGCGTGGGCCTCATCGAGTTCGCGGATCGTAAGGCGAAGGAGCTCTCGTACGGCCAGCAGAAGCTCTTGGTGGTCGCCCGTCTGATGGCTACCGATGCCGCGTTGCTGCTGTTCGACGAACCCGGTGCCGGCCTCGGACGCAACAACATCGATGACCTGGGCGAGATATTGCGTTCGCTTGCCCAGGACGGCAGGACGGTCTTTTTCACAGACCACAACATGCATCTCGTGTTCGGCATTGCCGACTATATCTATGTGCTCCACCACGGCGCGTTGGTGGCGGAAGGCACCCCCGATGAGATCCAGGCGAATGAGAGAGTCGTCTCCATCTACCTGGGCGGAGCGAATACGAAGGGGACCAAGTGAGCCGCAGCGGAGAACTCATCGTCAAAGGCCTGCGCGCCGGGTACGGCGCGCGTGAGGTCATTCACGGTATCGACCTGGTGGTCGAGCCTGGTACAACCACCCTGCTTCTCGGAGCCAATGGTGCAGGCAAGTCGACGACGCTCGGCGCGATCGTCGGCACGGTGAACCGTAAGGCCGATGCGATCACCGTCGACGGGCAGTCGCTGGTCAAGCTCAAGGTGCCTTCGATAGTGCAAGCGGGTGTGGCGCTCATGCCTGAGGGCGGCCGCGTGTTCCGGGAACTCACCGTCGAGGACAATCTTCGTCTCGGCGGATTCCCGACCGGAAAGCAGATCTCGCGCGCTGACATGGAACCCGTGTTCAACCTGTTCCCCCGGCTGCTGGAGCGTCTACGCCAGCAGGCGGGCACGTTGAGCGGCGGGGAACGACAGATGCTCGCGGTCGGACGGGCTCTCATGTCCAACCCCAGGGTTCTTCTGCTGGACGAGCCGTTCCTGGGTTTGGCACCAGTCGTCATCGACACGGTTCTCGAGTCTCTGCAGCGCATCAAGGCCGAACTCGGGTTGTCGATGCTGGTCGTGGAGCAGAGCGTCCGCGCGGTGGAGCTCGCAGACAGGGCCTATGTGCTGAATCTGGGTGAGGTGGTCAGTGAGACCAATGATCCCGACGAGTTGCTCGCTGGGGGTTTCAGGAACCTTCAGGAGCAGTTCCTCAAGTGATCTGTGTTCTCCTCGGTAGCCGGCATGTCCTCCACCGCAGTTGACTCGCTCGAGCAGGAGATCTTCCGCTACGTGACGCGGTCCATCGCCGACGAGCTCGAGATCAACATCACCCGCACGGCCTACAGCCACCACATCAAGGAGTCCCAGGACTACTGCATCGCGCTGATGACTCCGGACTTTCGCACCTATGTGCAGTCGGAGGCGTCCATCCCGATCTTCGTCTCCGATATGGGGGACCAGGTGCGTGATGTGGTCGCGGTCATCGGTGCCGACCGATTGCAGCCGGGGGACGTCTTCGCGAGCAATTACGACAGCGGTCAGCATCTCAACAACGCGATCCTCGCGACGCCGCTCTTCCACGGCGATGAGATCAGCGGGTACCTTGCCATCCGCTCCCACTGGGCCGATGTCGGGGGGCTCATCACCGGCGGGCAGTCGATGGATGCACGCAGCATCTTTCACGAGGGCACTCGATACCGTGGTCTCCGCCTCGTTCGTGCGGGAACGGTTGAGCCTGAGGTTCTCGCAACCATCCAGGCGAACACCTATCAGGTCGATGCCCTGACCGGCGACATCATGGCTCAGGTCACTGCCTGCCTTCTCGGCGCGAGGCGCTGGGAGGAACGGGTCGTCGAGCGCTGGGACCGTCGACAGGTCGGTGAGATCGTCGATGCCCAGCTGGCGGCGAGCAGCGCGTTCGCCCGAAGGGCGATCCGAGGATTCCGCGACGGTACTTACCGGGCTGAGCATCCCTGGCGCATCGACCACGGCGACGACAGTCTCGATCTGACCCTCGCGGTTCAGATGACGATCGATGGCGACGGGATGGTGGTCGATCTCTCGGATATGCCGCCTCAGAGCACCTTGCCGATCAACGCCGGGCGGGTCGGCGGCGCGATGGCCGCCGTCAGGCTGGCTTTCCGGTATCTGATCCCGGGGGACTACCCGACGGACGACGGCTTCTTCGAGCCGATCGATTTCGTCATCCCTGAAGGAACCATCGTCAGCGCTTCGGCGGACGCTCCCATGGGATTCTGGAATACGACGATGCCGCTCCTGATCGACCTGGTCGTCAGGGCGTTCGGGGAGGCGGATCCGGAATCGGTCCCTGCAGCCCACTTCGCTTCGGTGGGAGGGATCCTCATCTCGGGTCGGCACAGCGATGGGGCGCAGTGGCGTTACATCGAGCCGGCGATCGGGGGGCTGGGGGCGGAAGCGGATCGAGACGGCTACGGCCCCGTGAAGAGTCTCTTCCTCGGCAATATGCGCAGCCTCCCGATCGAGATGATCGAAGGCAGCACCACCTTGAGAGTGGATGGCATCCGGCTGTTGCCAGAGTCCGGCGGAATCGGCCTGCATCGCGGCGGACCTGGTGTGGAGCGTCTCTACTCGGTGACCAGCGACGTGGCCGTCACCTTCTATCCGGAACCGACCGAACCGGCTCCCGGGCTCGCAGGCGGGGGCGGCGGAAAGCTGGGTTCCATCCATGTCATGCCGCCGGGAACGGACCGCTGGTTGTTGCCGAACGACTATTTTCGCGGAAACAACCTCTTGCCCGCGGGCAGCCGGATCCGGCAGCGCACCGGTGGCGGCGGCGGGTGGGGGCGACCGGAGGGCGATCAGGGGATGGGAGGCTGATCGTGGCAGGCGCGGAGACGTCGTCCCCGACCCGGGTCGGGGTCGACATCGGCGGCACATTCACCGATGTCGCAGCGATCGATTCTGATGGGCGTCTTTCCATAGGCAAGCGCCTCACGAGTCACGGCTCCGAGCACGAGGGCGTCTTGCAGGCGGTGCTCGGAAGCGGCGCGGACATCGCGGTATCGAATGCCATCGTCGCTCATGGAACCACTCTGGTGATCAACTCGCTGCTCGAGCGCAAGGGCGCGCGGACCGCGTTCGTCACGACCCGGGGGTTCGGAGATCTTCTGGAGATCGGTCGCGGTAACAGGAGCGAGAATTTCACACTGCGATTCCATCGGCAGGGTCCGCTCGTCAGCCCCGATCTGCGCTACGAGTTCGAGGAGCGCACCGCACCCGACGGCTCCGTCGAGCAGCAGCCGACCGAGGAGGCGATCACCGCCCTCATCGCATGGATCCGTGACAAGGCCCCCGAGTCCCTCGCGATCGGATTTCTGCATTCCTATGCGAATCCGGCCAATGAGCTACTGATCGCGGAGCGTCTCGCCGCGGAATTGCCCGGCCTGACGATCACCGCCTCGTCGTCCCTCAGTCGTCAGTGGCGCGAGTATGAGCGATTCACGACCGCGACGGCGAATGCTTTTGTCGCTCCTGTCGTAGATCGATATCTGCAGCGGATCGTATCGGGGCTCGCGGCTGAAGGCTTCCGGGGAGAGTTCGTCGTGCTGGACTCGAGCGGCGGCGGTATGACGGCGGCCAACGCCGCGCGCTTTCCCGTCCGCATTGTCGAGTCAGGCCCGGTCGGCGGGGTCATCGCGGCCCGCACGATCGCCAGTCGTCTGGAGATCCCGAGTATCGTCACTTTCGACGTGGGCGGCACCACGGCCAAGTCCGCACTCGTCGAGGATAGCGGGTACACCACGCAGGACATCTACTGGATCGGTGGCGAGGGCATCGGGTTCCCGCTCCAGGTGAACACGGTCGATATCGTGGAGGTCGGGGTTGGGGGCGGTTCGATCGCCTCCTTCGACTCTGGCCGCCTGCGGCTCGGGCCTCGATCCGCCGGGTCGCAGCCAGGCCCGGTGTGTTTCGGTCTCGGAGGCACCGAGGTCACGCTGACGGACGCGAATCTCTACTGCGGGAGGATCGACCCCGAGCACTTCTCCGGCGAGTTCCCGCTTGACCGCGGTGCGGCAGCACAGGCCCTCGAAGCACTTGCGGCCAAGGCTGGCATGACGACGGATCGGCTTGCCCTGGGAATAATCGAGCTGGCGAATCTCACGGCAGCGGCTACTGTGCGACAGCAGACGCTCGAGCGAGGCAGGGATCCACGTGACTATGTGCTCCTGGCCAGCGGCGGTGGCGGACCGCTGCACGTCTGCGCTGTCGCAACAGAGGTCGGGATGAAGCGCATCATCGTCCCCAGGCATCCAGGCCATTTCTCGGCGCTGGGCATGCTGCAGGCGAACCTGCGCGTCAACCGTCGTGAGATCTTCCAGCATCCGATTGACACTCTCTCGCCCGCGATGATCCGTGCGGCGGTCACGCGGATCGCCGAGGAACTCCGTGTGGAACTCGACTCCGAGGGCGCGAGCACGGGTGCGACGATGCGATTCGGTTATGCGCTCGCCATACGGTTCGCCGGGCAGGAGCATGCGCTCTGGGTGGGTTCGACCCAGACCGGACTCACTGTGCTGGAGTCGACCATCGCGGAGTTGCGCGCCACCTTCGAGCAGGAATACGTCCGTCGTTACGGCCATCTGGACGTGCTCTCCCACGTCGAGACGGCAGAGATCGAGGTCGTCGCAGAACGAGATCTCCCGAGTGTTGAGATCGCGCATCCTGAAGCCGTTCCCGGGCGAGAGAGGGTCATCGAGACGTTGTGGGATCAGCGTTCGGGACGTGTTCCTACCCGGGTCATCGCGCGCAACTCGATCGAGAAGGGCGCGCGAGTCGAAGGCCCTTTGATCGTGCACGAGGCCGGCGCGACCATGGCGCTTCCGCCGGGGGCGGTGGCCGAGGTTCTTGACGATGGGACTATTCTCATCGATCTGAATGTAGTCGAATGATGATGATGTATTCTGAGAACACGTGCATCGACGCACAGAGGAGGCGGTAACAATGCGTACATTGAGGGATCCCAAGAACGCAGGGCGCGAATCGCTGCGACCACTGCTGGACGGCAATGAGATCGCCTTCGCCCCCGGGGCGTGGGACGCGATCACCGGAATAGTCATCGAACGTGCCGGATTCCCGGCGATCTGCTCGTCGGGCCTCGCGATCTCTGCGGCGATGGGTTATCCGGATGCCGATCTCTACACCCTGCGGGACAACGCCGATGCGATCCGCAAGATCGCTCGCGCGACGAGTCGCCCGATCATTGCCGACCTGGACACCGGCTACGGCAACGCAGTGAACGTTTTCAACGCGATTCAGGAGTTCGAGCACGCGGGCGCTGGTGCTGTCTACATGGAGGACCAGGTCTTTCCCAAGCGCTGCACTCTGACCGGGCACGGAGAACTTCAGGACATCCCCACGTCCGCGAACAAGGTCCGGGCCGCCGTCGAGGGGCGCACCTCGGCGGAGACCGTCATCATCGCTCGCACCGATGCGGAGGGGGACGAGATCCTCCGTCGTGCAGAGGCGTATGCAGAGGCCGGTGCGGACATGATCATGCCCGTGGCTCTCGACGAGAAGGCAAGCAGGGACGCCTTCCACCGAGTTCACGAGCTGACAGGGCTCCCGATCGCGCTTGTCGGAGTTGCCGGCAACTGGAAGGACCGCATGCCCGACGACGAGCTCTTCGAAATCGGAGTCCGGATCAAGCTCCTTGCCACCGAACCGGCTTTCCTCTGCATCGGCGTGCTTGAGCAGCAGCTTCCGAAGCTACGGAACCTCAAGGAGCGCTTGGCGATCGCGGATGAACTCATCCCGTACTCGCACTATTCAGAACTCATCGGCTATGACGCCGTTTCGGGCCTGAGCGCGCGGTTCGCGAACGAATAGCCCTCGGCCGTCGATCACACAGGGAGGCCCGCTGATGGGCGACAATAAGAAGCTCGACTGGTTCGGGGACCGGGTTCTGCTCGGCTCCTTCCATGACATGATCGACCCCACGCTGATGGAATACAGCGGGATGGCCGGATTCGACTTCGTGGTCATCGAATGGGAGCACGGACTGCGCAACGAGGAGACGGTGCAGCACATGATCCGTGCCGCCAACTCGGTTGGGGTGGCTCCCCTCGTCCGTATCGGTCTTCTCGACCAGAGGCTCACGGAGCAGACGCTCGACGCCGGTGCGGTCGGCGTGCTCTTCGCTCGCATCGACAGCGCAGCCGACGCACGGCAAGCCGTGGCGTTCTGCCGGTATCCGCCGAGCGGCACCCGTGGTACAGGCTTCCGGCGGGGTCGGTTCATGGACTACAGCGAAGAAGAGATGGTGCGTATGCGGCAGGAAAGCGACGATGTCGCCGTGTTCGCGATCATCGAAACTCGCGCCGGAGTCGAGAACATCGAAGAGATCCTGGATGTCGAGGGGCTGACGGGCATTCTCCTTGGCCCCGCCGATCTCGGACTCGATATGGGAGGGTTGCAGATGACGCACCCTGACGTGACCGCGAGCATCCTCAAGGTTCGAGACGCCACAGCGAGCAGGGCCGATAGATGCCTCCTCGTTGCGAGCGCCGACCCCGAGCATGCTCGGGCTCAGGTCGACGCCGGTGCCGGCGCGATCATGGTCTTTCATGATTCCTACCTGGTCGGCAATCTCTACAAGGACCTTCATGCGCAGCTGAGCACAGCTCTGGAACGCTGACGCGAGACTGACCAACAACCGAGGGCACCGTCGCCCGATTGAGAGAACGAGGAATCCGATGACTCAGGCGAAACCCGACAGTTCGAAGATCAGTGTTCATGCAGCCGTCGCGCGTGCGCTCGCGGAGGCGGGAGTCGACACCGTGTTCGGGATCGTGGGGGAGGCGAATCTGCTCATCGTCGAAGACTTCGTCACCACCTATGGCGGCGCGTACGTCAACACCGTTCACGAGAACGGCGCCGTGATGATGGCGGACGGATACGCTCGCTCGACCGGTCGGCTCGGCGTCGCCTCGGTCACGCTCGGGCCGGGTCTCACCAATACGGTGACGGCCCTCACCGAGGCGGTCAAATCTCGGTCACCGGTGCTGCTCGTGGCCGGGGATACGGTCCGCGGTGCGGGTCCGATCCTCCCCCAGATCGATCAGGAAGCGGTTGTGGCACCGACCGGGGCGACGTTCGTCAATGTGGAGACGGGGGCCACCCTGCTTCGAGAAGTCGCGCGCGCGATACGCATCGCGGTGAACGACTCGCACCCGGTCGTTCTCAACATCCCCATGGATCTGCTTGACGTGGAGATCGACTGGCAACAGCTACCGTTCCTCGACACACGCCAGCGCGCGTCGGCCGATGTCGATCTGCTGGACAAGGCACTCGGCATCCTCGCCTCCGCACGTCGGCCGCTCGTGCTCGCGGGTCGCGGTGCGATCTCCGATGGCGCGAAGGCAGCGATGCTGGATCTGGCCGGGATCATCGGGGCTCCGGTGATGACTTCGATCGGTGCGCGGGGGCTCTTTCACGGGCACCCGGGTAACCTCGGTGTCTGCGGAACGGTCGCCACTCCCGTGGCGGCTGAGACGATCGCCGCAGCGGACTGCATCGTCTCCTTTGGTGCCGGTCTGAACAACTTCACAACGGCGGCGGGGACGATCATCGGAGGCAAGCAGGTCATCCAGGTCGATCTGAACTCCGATCGCCTCTCCAACCCACTTGTCGGCACGCGGATTCTCGGTGATGCCACCGCCGTCGCCTCGGCGCTGGCCGAGTCACTACGCGAGGCGGGTATCGAGTCGACAGGCTTCGCCTCCAAGGAGCTGGAGGCGAAGCTGGCGGCGTATTCTCCGTGGAGCACCTTCGTCGACCGCAGCGACGGCACTACCGTGGATCCGCGCGCGGCAATCGTGCGGCTCAACGAGCTGCTTCCGGCAGACCGCATCGTGGCCGTCGATGCGGGTCACTTCATGGTGGCACCGCTCCAGTTCATGGACGTGACGCGGGCAGGATCTTTCATCCTCGCATCGAGCTTCGCGTCGATCGGACTGGGTCTTGGCGCGGCGATCGGGGCCGCATGGGCCGATCGCGATCGGTCGACGGTGCTCGTGTCTGGCGATGGCGGGCTCATGAGCTGCATCGCCGAGTTCAACACCGCAGTGAGATACGACCTGGACCTCACCGTCGTCGTAGTCAATGACGGAGGATACGGCGCCGAGTACCACAATCTCGTCATCGCCGATCGCGATCCGAAGCTCTCTCTTGTTGCGTGGCCCGATCTGGCGCAGGTTGCCGAGGCACTTGGCGGCAGGGGGGTCACGGTTCGATCGATTGCCGAGCTCGAGGCCGCTGTGGGGGTGTTCTCGACCCGGGATCGACCGTTGCTCATCGACCTGAGGGTCGATCCCGCGCTGCATATGGAGACGTGTCTCGTCTGATCTGGTCGGGGTAGGCTTCCTCGCCCCACGACTCGAGATCAAGGATTCAGAGTCCGGGCATCGAGAGTCGACCATGCCCGTCATCCTTCAGCAGCGTCAGAGCCTCACGTCTGGCTCTTCGGGACCTCGTGCACGGTGGGAGTAGTACTCGCATTTACTAGGGTATCCATGTAAAATCGTGTTGTGCCAAAGAAGGCGCGAAGGGATGTCGCAGAATGACCCGTATAGTTCCCCATTTCATCAGCGGATCGCCCGTCGTACCCGACTCCGGCCGCTTCGCGGATGTCTTCGATCCCAGCACCGGCGCAGTACAGGCCCGGGTGCCGCTGGCTACCGCCGATGAGGTCCGCAGCGCCATCGATGCCGCCGAGGCGGCGCAGCCGGGGTGGGGGGCCACGAACCCGCAGAAGCGCGCCCGGGTGCTCATGCGCTTCCTCGAGCTCATCCATCGAGACATGGACGAGCTCGCCGCACTCCTCAGCAGCGAGCATGGCAAGACCTTCGACGACGCCAAGGGCGACATCCAGCGCGGACTCGAAGTGATCGAGTTCGCGCTCGGTGCCCCGCACCTGCTCAAAGGCGAGTACTCCACGAGCGCCGGAGCCGGCATCGACGTCTACTCGCTGCGCCAGCCGCTCGGGGTCGTCGCCGGGATCACCCCCTTCAACTTCCCGGCCATGATCCCCCTGTGGAAGGCCGGCCCCGCGCTCGCGGCAGGCAATGCCTTCGTGCTCAAGCCCAGCGAGCGCGACCCCTCGGTGCCGGTGCGCCTGGCCGAGCTGTTCGCCGAGGCCGGGCTTCCGGCGGGCGTCTTCACCGTCGTCCACGGCGACAAGGAGGCGGTCGACGCGATCCTCGCCGACGAGCGCATCAAGGCCGTCGGTTTCGTCGGATCCACGCCGATCGCCGAGTACATCTATGCGCAGGCCACCGCGCGCGGCAAGCGCGCCCAGTGCTTCGGCGGGGCGAAGAACCACATGATCGTGATGCCGGACGCTGATCTGGACCAGGTTGCCGACGCCCTGGTCGGCGCGGGATACGGCTCGGCCGGGGAGCGGTGCATGGCGATCTCGGTGGCTGTGCCGGTCGGCAAGGAGACGGCCGACGCGCTGGCCGCGAAGCTCACCGCACGCGTGAAGACGCTGCGAGTCGGGCCGCCGATGCAGGCGGGCGTCGACTTCGGGCCGCTCGTCACTCGGGATGCCCTCGATCGCGTCACCGGGTATATCCAGCGCGGTATCGACGAGGGTGCGACCCTGCTCGCCGATGGCCGAGGGCTCGAGGTCGAGGGCCACTCCGGGGGCTTCTACCTCGGTCCGACGCTCTTCGATCACGTCACCCGCGACATGACGATCTACCGCGAAGAGATCTTCGGCCCGGTGCTCGTGATCGCCCGCGCAGGCGACTACGAGGACGCACTGCGGATGGCGAGCGACCACGAGTTCGGCAACGGCGTGAGCATCTTCACCCGCGACGGGGACGCTGCCCGCGATTTCACCGAGCGCGTGAACGTCGGGATGGTGGGTGTGAACGTCCCCATCCCGGTTCCCATCGCCTACTTCACCTTCGGCGGCTGGAAGCGCTCCGGGTTCGGGGATCTCAACCAGCACGGCAGCGACGCCTTCCGCTTCTATACGAAGACCAAGACGGTCACGAGCCGGTGGCCCTCCGGCACCCTTCGACAGGCTCAGGGCGGGCCCGGACAGGCTCAGGGCGGGCCCGGACAGGCTCAGGGCGAATCGGAAGGTGCGAGCTTCGTCATCCCGACCATGCACTGACCCCCCTGTCATCCGCCGCAGGATGCGAGCGCAGACGCCCACCCGCACCGTCTCATCCTTCCGCGACCGGCGAGAGCACCCAAAAGGAGCAGAACCATGACCCTCACCACAACCACCACCGAGGAGCGCGAGGCGATCCTCGATGCCGTCCGCGACTTCACCGCGACCGAGCTCGCCCCCTTTGCGATCGAGCGCGACGAGAAGCACATCTTCCCGCGTGAGAGCCTGCGCCGGGCAGGATCACTCGGCCTCGGCGGCATCTGCATCTCGGAGGAGTACGGCGGGACGGGGCTCTCACGCCTGGACGCCGTCGCCATCTTCGAAGAGCTCGCCTACGGCGACCCGGCAGTAGCCGCCTACATCTCGATCCACAACATGGTCGCCGGCATGATCGATGCCTATGGCACCGACGCGCAGCGCGCGCAGTGGCTGCCCCAACTCGTGACGATGGAGGGCTTCGGCTCTTATTGCCTGACTGAGCCCGGCGCGGGGTCGGATGCCGCGGCGGTCGCCACCAGCGCGATCCGCGACGGCGAGGAGTACGTGCTCACCGGCGTGAAGCAGTTCATCTCGGGTGCCGGAGAAGCCGCCGTCTACATCGTCATGGCTCGCACGGGGGAGCCCGGTGCGCGCGGCATCTCGGCCTTCCTCGTCCCGGCGGATACGTCCGGGCTGAGCTTTGGGGCGCTCGAGAAGAAGATGGGCTGGCACGCGCAGCCGACGCGCCAGGTGATGCTCGACGAGGTGCGCGTGCCCGTTGCCAACCTGCTGGGCACCCTCGGCGGTGGCTTCAAGATCGCGATGTCGGCGCTCAACGGCGGGCGACTGAGCATCGCCGCCTGCTCGCTCGGGGGTGCGCAATGGGCTCTGGACCGCGCGGTGCAGTACGTGCACGAGCGATTCACCTTCGGCGAGCCGCTGGCCGAGAAGCAGAGCATCGTGTTCCGCATCGCCGATGCCGAGACACAGTTGCGCGCCGGACGCGCCCTCGTGCGCGAAGGCGCGCAGGCGATGGATGAGAGGGCGGATGATGCGGCGGTGCGCTGCGCCGTCGCGAAGCGATTCGCCACGGACGCCGGGTTCGCCGTCGCCAACGACGCCCTGCAGCTGCACGGCGGCTACGGCTACCTGCAGGACTACGGGATCGAGAAGGTCGTGCGGGACCTGCGCGTGCACCAGATCCTCGAGGGCACGAACGAGATCATGCGCCTGATCGTCGGGCGCGCCATTCTGGGAGGTGCATGATGCATATCGCATTCCTGGGGCTGGGTCATATGGGCCTGCCCATGGCGAAGAACCTGGCCGTCGCGGGACACGAGGTCACCGGCTTCGATGTCGTGCCGGCCGCCGTCGAAGCGGCCACGGCGGCGGGCATCGCCGTGGCCGCCTCGGGGGCGGATGCCGCATCAGGCGCCGAGATCGTCATCACGATGTTCCCCAGCGGACGGCATGTCCTGGACGCCTACCGGGGCGGGTTACTGGCGGCGGCCCCCGCGGGTGCGCTGTTCATCGACTCCTCGACGATCGCCGTGGGCGAGGCGCGCCAGGCGCACGATCTCGCCGCGGCCGCGGGACATCGCAGCCTCGATGCCCCCGTCTCCGGTGGCGTCGTCGGGGCTGAGAACGCGACCCTGGCATTCATGGTCGGCGGCGCGGATGAGCACTTCGCGGCGGCGCTGCCCGTGCTGGAGGCGATGGGGCGGCGCGTCGTGCACTGCGGCGGTCCGGGACTCGGGCAGGCGGCGAAGGTGTGCAACAACATGATCCTGGCGGTCTCGCAGATCGCGGTCGGCGAGGCCTTCGTGCTCGGCGAGCGGCTGGGGCTCACCCACGCCGCCTTGTACGAGGTCGCGGCGAACGCCTCGGGGCAGTGCTGGGCGCTCACCACGAACTGTCCGGTTCCTGGTCTCGTTCCCACGAGTCCGGCCAACCGCGACTATCAGCCGGGGTTCGCAGGCTCCCTGATGGCGAAGGATCTCGGACTCGCGCTCGAGGCCATCGAGGGCACAGGCACCGACGCCCGGATGGGCCGGCTCGCGCAGGAGATCTACGCGGCCTTCGCGGCGGGCGAGGGCGCCGGGCGCGACTTCTCGGGGATCATCACCGACATCCGCGCGGGGTAGGCGCGGGACCCGCGGCGCACGCGGGAGCACGTATATAAGTGCTACACTGGTTCACATGTCTACGCGGAACATCACGCTTGCGCTGCCCGCCGACCTGATCCGCCGTGCGAAGGTCTACGCCGCCGCGCACGACACCTCGATCTCGGCGCTGGTCGCCGAGATCCTCAGCGACCGCGTGGCGATGGAGACCGACTACGACGAGGCCTGGGAGGCCGAGATCGAGGTGATGAAGAAGGGGATCTACCGCATCGGAGAGATCACCTGGACACGCGACGAACTCCACGAGCGCAAAGACTGAGGCGGCGCACCATGGGGCCGGCGCGGGCGTTCGTAGACACCAACGTCTTCGTTTACGCCTATCAGATCTCTACCGACGAGCGGAGTGCTCGGGCAGGTGAACTGCTCGCGGAACTGGGCCGAGACCGACGTGGTGTGGTGAGCATCCAAGTCCTCAAAGAGTTCTACGTGACGATGATGCGCAAAGCTCGGTTCGCCGAGGCCACCGCCGACGGCGCTTTCGCCCGTCTGCAGATGCTCTCGCGCTGGCCGGTGCACTCGCCGATCGCCGAGGACGTGGTCGCCGCCGCATCCCTCGCCGCAGAAGCGCAGCTGTCACTGTGGGACGCGATGATCGTCCGCAGCGCCGAGCGGATGGGCTGCTCGGTACTGTGGACCGAGGACCTCACCCACGGTCGGATCATCGCCGGCGTCGCGATCCGCAACCCCTTCCACGGCCTGCGGCCGACATCTCCTGAGGAGCATCATGACCGAGTATGAGACGATCCTGGTCGAGCAGCGGGGGCGGGTGGGGTGGATCACCCTGAACCGGCCCGAGGCGCTCAATGCCCTCAACGCCCAGGTGTCGCGCGACGTCACCGCCGCAGCACAGGCCTTCGACGCCGATGACGGCGTCGGCGCGATCGTGGTCACCGGCTCCGAGAAGTCCTTCGCCGCCGGTGCCGACATCAAAGAGATGGAGGGGATGACTGCGGCCGACATGCTCGAGGTCGATCACTTCGGCGCGTGGGACGACTTCGCCGCAGTGGGCACGCCCGTGATCGCTGCGGTCTCGGGCTTCGCCCTGGGCGGCGGATGCGAGCTCGCGATGATGTGCGACATCATCCTCGCCGCCGACACCGCGCGCTTCGGGCAGCCCGAGGTCAACCTCGGCGTGATCCCCGGGATGGGCGGCACGCAGCGGCTCATCCGCGCGGTCGGCTACTACAAGGCCGCAGAGCTCGTCCTCAGCGGGCGCATCATCGACGCGGCCGAGGCGGAGCGGATCGGGCTCGTCTCACGGGTCGTGCCCACAACCGAGCTGCTCGCCGAGGCCGAGAAGCTGGCCGAGACCATCGCCTCGAAGTCGCTGCCCTCGATCTACGCGGCCAAAGCGGCACTGGATGCGGCGATGGAGATCCCGCTCGCCGAGGGGCTCGCCCACGAGAAGCGGGCCTTTGCCGCGCTCTTCGACACCGAGGACCAGAAAGAGGGCATGGCTGCCTTCCGCGAGAAGCGCCCGCCGGAGTTCCGGCACCGCTGAGTGCGGTTCAGGCCTCGAGGGAGCGCATCAGTGCGTCGTTGCGCTCCTCGATCAGACGGCGCATGTACGACCCCAGGAGCAGCCGGTCCACGAGACGGCCCAGAGGCCTTGCGGGGGATCGGAACCCGACGGTGTCGCGCATGAGGGTGCCGTCCGGATGCGGCAGGAAGACGTGCTCGTGGCAGAACGAGCGGAAAGGCCCCCGCACCTGGCGGTCACGGAAGCCGTGCGGCGGATCGAGGTCGTACACGAGGGAGGTCAGCCGGAACCGGATGCCGAAGTGCCGCGCCCTCCAAGTCACGGTCGAGCCCTCGGTGAAGATGCCATCCATCGGACCTTCCAGCATCCGCTCGTCGTACCGCGCCATCGAGGCTAGGTGGATCCGGGGGTCGAGAGATGCCGCATAGACCTCGTCCGGGGTCGCGCGGATGATCCGCTCCAGGGTGAACTCCGGCATCAACGGGAGTCCTGTCGCGGGTCGGCGAAATCCCCCGCATCGCTGCGGAGCCGTGCGACGATCGTGACGAGCTCAGCGGCATCCCGCACATCGAGCCCGGGCCGCGAGAAGACCTCATCGTTGAGCGCCGCGGTCGCGCGCTCCACGAGGTGGCGTCCCTCCGGCGTGAGGGTGAGCATGGCGGCGCGCCCGTCGTGCGGATGGGGCCCCCGCAGGATGAGGCCGTCGCGCACGAGCCGTTCGGCGGTGCTCGTCACGCTTGTGGGATGCACCTGGAGTCTCGCGACGACGCTCGACAGAGGAAGGGTGCCCGCGTGGCTGAAGGCGAGCAGGCGCAGCAGCTCGAAGCGGGCGAAGCTCAGCCCGAAGGGCTTGAGCGCAGCATCGACGCGTGCGAGCAGCAGTTGCTGTGCGCGCATCACCGAGGTGACGACCGCCATGCCGTCGGCAGCATCCGTCCATCCGTGCGCGATCCACTGCCGCTTCGCCTCGGCGAGCGGGTCGATGGGACGTGAGGGGGATCGTGGCACCTTCTCACCGTACTGCGCGCATCACCGGTCGTGGATGACCGTCATCGTTCGAGGACGATGGCGAGTCCCTGTCCGACGCCGATGCAGATCGCGACGAGGGCGATGCCTGCCTCGCGGCGGGCGAGTTCGTGGGCGGCGTGTCCGATGATGCGTCCTCCGGAGGCACCCAGGGGGTGGCCGATGGCGATCGCTCCGCCGTGGATGTTGAGTTTGCCGGGGTCAAGGTCCGGCCAGCCCTTCAGGCAGGCCAGCGACTGGGAGGCGAAGGCCTCGTTGAGCTCGACCAGATCGACATCGGCCCAAGTGCGCCCGGCGCGGGCGAGGGCTTTGTTGGCTGCCTCGATCGGTGCGATGGGGAACTGGTCCGGGTCCACACCGTGCGCGGCGCGCCCGGTGATGCGGGCCAGCGGGTCGGCGTCGATGACGCCCTCGCGGGCCAGCAGCACCGCCGAGGCACCGTCGTTGATCGGGGAGGAGTTGCCCGCGGTGACCGTTCCCTGCCCCTCGGGGGCGAACAGCGCCGGCAGTCCCGCGAGTCTCTCGACGGTGGTGTCGTCGCGGATTCCTTCGTCGCGAACGAGTTCGGCACCGGGGACCTGCACGATCTCGCCGCCGTAGGCACCATCGGCCCATGCCGCCGCGGCGAGTCGGTGTGAGCGCACGGAGAACTCGTCCTGCGCTTCACGGCTGATGTCCCATTGCTTTGCGATCAGTTCGGCGGACTGGCCGTTGGAGATTGTCCAGTGCGCGGGCAGTGCCGGGTTGGTCATGCGCCACCCGATCGAGGTGTTCCACATCGTCTGGTTGCCCGTCGCCGGCCACGGGCGAGCGGATTTCTCCACCACGAACGGAGCCCTGCTCATCGACTCCACGCCACCGGCGAGGATCACATCCGCGTCTCCCGCCTCGATAGCCCGAGAGCCCTGGATGACCGCTTCGAGGCTGGACGCGCACAACCGGTTCACCGTCACGCCGGTGACCGAGGAGGGAAACCCTGCCAGCAGCGCCCCGAACCGGCCGACGTTGCGGTTATCCTCCCCGGCCTGATTCGCGTCTCCGAAGATCACATCGTCCACCCGCGCGGGATCCAGGCCCGTCCGTTCGATCGTTGCCCTCATCACCACGGCGGCCAGATCATCCGGCCGAACGCCAGCGAGTGCGCCCCCCGCTCGGCCGAAGGGCGTGCGAACGGCATCATAAATGTAGGAAGCAGTCGTGTTCATCTCATCCACTCAAGGAACTGGGCGCACGTCCGGAAGCGCTCATAGGCAAAACCCACCCGAGCCGTCGATATCGTCGACCTGCGGATGGCGGGCACAAGCCTACTCTTCCCACATGCATACTTCGAGCCAATCGGTTGTTTGATATTCTGACACAGCAGGACGAACGCGAGGGGTCATCAATGAACCGAGCTCTGGCAGTCTTCGACTGGGCATTCTCCCAGCCCGACAAGGCTGCGATCGTCACGGACGACAACCGCTACACGTGGGGTGAGCTCCGGGATGCGATCCTCGCGGCGGCAGGGGCGCTCCAGGATCGCATCCGTCCGGGTACGCGAGTCGCTCTCTACATCGACAGCACACCGAACTTCGTGCTCTACCTGTACGCGTGCTTCTATCTGGGCGGCGTGGTCACTCCCCTGAATCGCACGATGCGGGAGTCCGAGGTTCGAGATGTCATCGAGCGGCTGGGACATGAGTTCCTCATCGGCGATGCCACGATCGACGTGCCCATCCCGAGCCGCTTCGTCGAGGGGGAGTTCGATGCGCCTGGTCGTAGCCAGGACGTGCCGCCGCCCGTCTCGCTCACCCTCGATGACCCCGCGTTGATCCTGCAGACCTCGGGATCGACCGGCATACCGAAGGGCGTGGTGCTCACTCTCGGCAACCTCGTGGCCAACTATGACCCGACCCACCGCTGGATCGGCGTGGGGAAGGACGACCGTCTGCTGCTGACCCTGCCGATCTTCAACACCTACGCGCTCAACCAGGGCGTGAACCTCATGGCGATGACCGGTGCCACGATGCGACTCGTCAAGCGCTTCTCCGTCGAGAACGTGCAGCGTGCCCTCGAGGACACATCGCCGACTTTCATCCCTCTCGTGCCGACGATGCTGACGAGGCTCTATCAAGCAGGCGTGGTCTATGACGAGACGGTGATACTCGGTCTCGGTGCGGCCTCATCGCCCGGTCAGGTGGTCTCTCAGGCGTGGTCGGTCTTCCCGAGGTCCTACCTCTTCTTCGGGTACGGGCTCACCGAGGGCACCGCGATCGCCTCGCAGAATCGGGTCGGCACCGCCACGAACCACAACTGCGACTTCTCGTCGGTGGGGCTGCCCGTGCCGGGCGTCGAGATCCGGCTGGATCAACGCGAAGACGATGGGCGCGGCGAGATCCTGCTTCGGGGTGAGGCCGTGTTCCACTCGTACGTCAGCGGGGAGCCCCGGCCAGTCGAAGACGGCTGGCTGCGCACCGGCGACGTCGGCCGCTTCGAAGAGGGACGCCTCCACATCGTCGACCGCAAGCGCGATCTGATCATCCGAGGCGGTCAGAACATCTATCCGGGCGAGGTGGAGCACCTCATCTCCACTCACGATTCGGTGCTGGAGGCGGCTGTCGTCGGAGCGACCGACGCCGATCTCGGCGAGGTCCCTGTCGCCTTCGCCGTGCTGAGAGACGGAGTTCAGGTGACCGAGGACGAGCTCATCGCGTGGGTGCGTGAGCGGACGAGCGGCTTCAAGCTCCCCGCGGTCATCAACTTCATCGACACGATGCCGAAGACGCCGACGGGCAAGATCCGCAAGCTCGACCTGCGTGAGGCGCTTGCCCGGGGAGAGTTCGGTCACACTGCGTAGGCCGCGCGAGCCGTCGAGTCAGGATCTCGCAGCCATCGGCAGCGATTCCCGAGCAGAACGGTAGACCGCCTCGGTGAACTCGGCGACGGCGACCGCGTCCTGCACCGTCGCGATGGAACTGGGTTCACCCGCTGCGAAGAGGCGGAAGTCGTCGACCTCGAGCCGGTACACATCGACGCCCGGGAACCGTTCGACGCGCACCCCGTCAGGGCGGCGGATCGTGATCGATCCTGCCTCATCGCTCCACCACTGACTCATCGTCTGGGTGAGGATGAGACTTCCTTCGGTGCCGTGGATCGCGATGCGATCGTCCCCGAAAGGGGCGTCCAGCCCGAACTGGAACGTGCATCCGACGCCGTCGGCGAATCGGCCGGCGATGGTCGCGGTGTCATCATAGGCGGCGTGGCGGTGGTGGGCGACGGTGGCGTAGACATCCAGGAACTCCCGGCCCACGATCCATCGCGCGATGTCGACGCGGTGCACGCCCGACATGGGGAGGATCCCTCCGCCCGACCCGACCGGGTCGTCGTACCAGGCGGGTACGTCGAGGGCGGGGAGGCAGGCGGTGACCTCGACCAGGCGCAGCTCTCCGAGTTCGCCCTGTTCTATCGCCTCGCGCGCCCGGCGATGAGCGGGATGCTGACGGTACTGGAATCCCACGCCGACATGCCGGGCGTCATCGCCGAGCCGGGCGTGGATCTCTCTCGCCTTCGCGGACGAGCTGGCCAGCGGCTTCTCGCACAGGACGGGCAGCCCGAATGCTCGTGCCTCGTAAATGTGGTCGGCATGGCGATCGTTCGGACTCGCCACGTAGACGAGGTCTACATCTTCGGCCGCCAGGGCCTCGATGCTGTCGGACGCAGCGACGCCCTCGCCGAGCTTCGCCGTGAATGCCGCTGCTGATCCTCGGGTCCGCCCGACGGCCGCAGCCACGCGGTGACCGTCGGCCGAGCCGATGGCAGCTGCCATCTGCTCGGCCATCCGCCCCGTGCCGACGATCCCCCAGGTGAACTCTTCCCGCATGAGAGATCAGTCGGCGATCGGCTCGAAATGGTCGATGTCATCGAGGGTGCCGTTGCGCTCCTCCTCGGGCTTCCAGACGGCCCGTACCGGCATCCCGATCCGGAGCAGCTCATTGGCTCGGTCCATGTCCACGCCGCCGACGTTGTGAATGAGTCGCGTGGAGGAGCCGTCGAGCACGATCTCTGCGTAGACATACGGAGGCTTGCGGGTCTGGCCGACGAACTCCATGTAGATGATGGAGAAGGCCTGAAGGCGCCCCGTGTCCTTCACATGAACGAACTGCTCGGTCTTCACGAAGCAGAGTTCGCAGTAGGGACGGGGAGGGACCAGGATGTTGCGACACTGCGGGCAACGCGCGCCGATCAGCCCCGCCCGCGCGCCCAGCTCGTCGAACAGCCGCCCATAGCTCGACCCGTAGGCATGCCGGTAGGGGAGGCTGAGCGAGTACTGGATCTGCGCGATGAGTTCCCGCTGGTCGTCATCGCCGAGCGGCTGGACGCCGGCCGAGGATGCGCTCGCGCTGGGCGCGAAGTGAGCGAGAGCCAGGATGGATTCGGTGACCCCGGGGGCCCACACCGCCTCGACGCGATCTCCGATGGCCAGTTCGCCGGCGGACTCGTCGATCCTGTGCATGAGGTCGGTGTCGGCACCGTCGAGGCGGATCAGGGCGACGGCACCGTCGACGGTACGGGTGATGGCCGTGACCACGCCCGTCCCAGGGACGGAGACGAACGAACTCTGCTCGGCACCGCAGCGGGTGCAGTAGTCCTGGGCGGGCACGACGGTCCGTTCGCAGGACGTGCAGGTGCTGCCCACGATGACCTGATTGGCCAGTTCCTGCAGGAAGGTGCTGACCGCTTTGCCTGGGGTGAGCGTATAGGGCATCTCCAGCGAGACTTCGAGCGCCGCCGCCTCGTCGATGGTGTTGGTGATCTGCGTCATCTGTCTAACCCTTCTGCGACGACACGACGGCGACACCGCGGAGGTTCGCCCACCCACCGCCTGCCTGTGCGATACCCACCTGGGCGTTGTCGATCTGATGCTGACCCGCCTTGCCGCGTACCTGCTGTGCGACCTCGGCGAGCCGGATGAGGGCGGTCGCGCCGATGGGGTTGGCCCCCATGCAGCCACCGGAGGGATTGACCGGGATGTCGCCGTCGATCTGAGTCGCTCCGGAGGCGATGAGCCTACCCGCACCCCCGGCCTCGCACAGGCCGAGGCTCTCGTAGTAGCTGAGCTCGAAGCAGGTGTACGGCTCCTGCACCTCGACGACATCGGCCTGACGTCGGGGATTGGTGATCCCGGCCTGTGCGTACGCTTTGCGGGCGGCGATCTCGAGCGCCTCAGACTGGATCGTCGATCGGTGGGCGGCGTTGTCGGCTTCGGCATAGTACGTCATGCCGCGGATCCACGCCGGGCGCTCGGACTTCTTCGCGGCGTCTTCGCTCGCGAGAACGATCGCACAGGCACCGTCGGAGATCGGAGGCACATCCAGGAGCTTGATCGGCCAGCACAGCGGTCGCGAGCTCAGGACATCCTCCACGGTGACCTCTTTTCGCACATGAGCGTACTCGTTGAGGAAGGCGTTCTTGTGGTTCTTCACGCTCACGAGGGCAGCTGCCTCTTCCGTGTGGCCGAGCTGATCCATGCGCCCGCGCCATGCGGCGGCGGAGAAGCCCATGATGCCGACCGCGAACTCGCGACCCCAGAACGGGTCGTACAAGGTCGAGATCGAGTACTGCAGAGCGCCTTCGGAGAGCTTGTCATAGGCGACGACCAGTACCCGGTCGGCGAAGCCGCCCTTGATCTGATTGACGGCGGCCAAGGCACCCGCCAATCCTGTCCCGCCACCGCTGGTCACGCGCACGACCGGCTTGAGACGCGCGCCGAGCGCGTCGACGAGCCACTTCTCCGGCTGGTTCACGGCTGCGAAGAGCACGGGACCGGTGCAGACGACGATGCTGTCGATGTCGTCGATCGTCAGGTTCGCGTCTTCGAGGGCGCGGACGGCGGCTTCGCGCGCGAGACCGACTTGCGTCACGTCGGTGCGGCGGCGCGCATGATGGGTCTGGCCCGCCCCGATCAGGGCAACGTGCTTCGACATTGAGATCACACCTCCAGAGTGACGACGCCGTGGGTCTGCGAGCCGATGCCGCCGGCACCGTGGACGATCGCGCTCGTCCACGATGAGCCGTCCACTCGTCCGCTGAGCCGGTCGGTGGCTTCGTGAAGTCGCACCAGACCCGTGGCCATGATCGGATCGGCGGGGATCGCACCACCGGAAGGATTGATGTCGATGGCGCTCCCGTATGCGCTTGCGGCCCTCCCCGGAGGGGCGATGCCGAGAGCTTCGACGACCATGGCCTCTTCGGCGGCAGAGGTGCCGCTCACCTCGGCGAGGCTGAAGGACGAGGCGTTCTCGCGTCCCGAACGCTGGATCGCCGTCCGCGCCGCGACCTCGGCGGCCTCCAGCCGGCCCGGAGCGCGCTCAGAGAGGAACTGGCTTTCCATCGCCGAGCCCATTCCCGTGATCCACACCGGGTTCGGCGTGATGCGTCGCGCGATGCTCTCCGTGGCGACGATGACCACGACGGCTCCGTCCACCGGCCGGGACAGGGCGAGTTCGCGCAGCGGTGCCGCGACGAGGGCACCCGCCATGACCTCCTCGGCGGAGACCGCGCGCGCTTCGGCGATCTTGGGGTTCTTGGAGGCGTTCGACCAAGCACGCGCTGCGATCGCGGCGAGGTCTTCATCGGTGGCCTCGGTGCCGTGCAGGTACTGGCTGGCGAGCAGTCCCGACGCGACGGCCTTGTTGAGGCCTACGGGGCGCTGGTAGAACGGCTCGGCGATCGTACGGTAGTAGTTCTCGACGTTCGACTCGGACGGCTTGGAGTACGCGATGATCATGCCGACCTTGGCCGCACCGCTGGCGACCTTGTTGATGGCGTACATCGCTCCGAACAGTCCGTCCTCCTCGATGCGGGATTCCTCCTTGTGGTGCGCTCCCATCGCGCCGAGGAAGCCGCAGTTCGATATGCTGCGTCCGTCCAGGACGTCGCTGCCGCAGTCGATCACGACATCCACGTCACGGATGTCGAGTCCGCTTCCGAGGAGGGCGGTGTTGACGGTCTCGGCGATCAGGTCGATGTGCTGCACGCGATCCCATGCAGGCCTCAATTCGCTCATTGCGCTGTTCACGATCGCGACGCGTTCAGTAGAGATTGGCATGGCTCGCATTGTAGCATGCCAAACAAGTGGTTGGTAGATTGGAGCGGTGATGTCATCGACGGAACTCGGGGTCGGCGACCCGCTCGAGCTCCTCGCCGTGCACGAGATCGAGCGGGGGCGTTACACCGGTGTCTGCATCGACGGGGCGATCGGTCGCGTCTTCGGCGGTCATGCGCTCGCGCAGGCCGTTCGTGCCGCCTCGATCTGCGTGGGGGACCGTCGCCCGGTGAACGCGGTTCACGTGAGTTTCGTACGCCCCGCAGTGCCATCGGAGCCGCTCCTCTACTTCACCGACGTCGTGAAGTCCGGGAGGTCGTTGGATGTGGTGAGCGTGCGAGCCGAGCAACTCGGTGCCGTCACCCTCGTGGGATTCGTGACGACGCACGAGACCGAGACAAGCGTCGAGTTCGCCGATCCTGCGCCTCCGGCACCGGATCCGGGAGGCATCCCGGCGAGCGACTATCTGCCTCAGGGCACAAGCCCGGGGGTTCGCGCACCGTTCGAGCTGCGCTATCTGCCCCCGTTCCCCACCGGGGTGGCCCGAGAGGACGTCTGGATCCGCTCGCGGGCCCGGGTCGGGTCGGAGCGGCAGGCCGACCACGCCGCGCTTCTGTCCTACGCCATAGATTTCCTCGTGACGAGATCGGCCTACCCTGGACTCCCGGAGGACCTCGTGCTCCGGGGAGCCTCTCTCGATCATGCGATGTGGTTCCATCGTCCCTTCAGGATCGACGACTGGCTCCTCGTCTCCAGCAGCTGCTCCGTCTTCGCCGGCTCCCGGTCGCTCGCGACGAGCCGGATCTTCGACATGAACGGCCGACTCGTCGCCACTGCGACGCAGGAGGCGCTCATCCGGCCGACGGACAGTTCCGGATGAGCCTCCACCTCGCCGATCTGCCCGGGCTGGTCGGCACCGAGGTCGTCATCAGTGAATGGCGGCTGGTCTCTCAGGCTGACATCGACGCCTTCGCCGTGCTCACCGACGACCAGGAGTGGATCCATGTCGACCCCGAAGCGGCGGCAGCAGGACCCTTCGGCGGCACGATCGCCCATGGGTATCTCACCGTCGCGCTGATCGGCGGCCTCTGGTCCCGAGGATTCGACGTCGTCGACGCGGGCGTGAAGGTGAACTATGGCATGGACCGGGTGAGGTTCATCTCTGCGGTGCCGGCCGGTGCTCGGGTCCGTCTGCGCGCCCGTCTCGCCGCGGTGGTGCCGGTTGACCGGGGATATCGGTTGCATGTCGATCAGACCGTAGAGCTCGAGGGCAGCGAGCGGCCGGCGCTTGTAGCCCGGTGCCTCTATCACTTTCTCGAATGATCGGCCTCGGAAAGCCGATAGCATCAACCAATCGATTGGTTTAGCATTGACGATGCGCTCCGTCGTCAGGAAGGGATGATGTCATGGCCGTACTGGGACCCTCTGCGAAGTACTTCGATGACTTCGCCCCGGGAGACGTCTTCGTCACCCAGGGACGCACGATCGGTGAGACCGATCTCACGCTCTGGACGATGTACACGGGCGATATGAACCCGATGCACGTCGACGATGTCTACGCCAGGGAGAACGGGCTGTTCGGCGGACGGTTTCCCGCGGGTCTGATGATCGTCGCCGTCGCCGCTGGCCTTCAAGAACGCCTCGGGTTGTTCAACGGCACGGGGCTCGCCATGACAGGGCAGACGATCGACTATCACCAGGCGGTACTGCTCGGGGACACCATCCACCAGCGGATGACGGTTCGGGAGTGCGTGCCCAGCCGGTCGCGACCGGCGGGGCGGGTGCTGTTCGACTACGAGATCCTCAAGCAGGATGAGACGGTCTGTGTGAGCGGCACCGTGGGCTTCTACCTGCTAGGACGGGGGGACGGCTGACCCAGATCCAGGGACGCTCGCATCGCTGCTCCGGCTCCGCCCTCAGCGGATCATCCCGGCGAGGCGATCTGAGATGATCCACTCGGCGTCGCCCACCATCCGATCGATCAGTTCACGACAGGTCGGCACGTCATGGATGAGCGCCTGCGACAGGCCCGCCCACCAGATGCCCGCCTCGGTGTCGCCCGTCTCATAGACGGCGCGCCCGCGACGTCCCGCGACGAGTTCGCGCACGGATTCGAAGGCGCCTCCTCGGTTGAGGATGTCCACGACCTCGTCCGAGACCGAGTTCTTCACCACGCGCGCCGTGTTGTTGAGCTGCCGGAAGATCAGATTGGTGCTGAGCTCGTCGCCGGCGATCAGGGCGGTTTTGACGTCGTCGTGGATCGGAGTCTCGACGGTGGCCATGAAGCGCGTCGCGAGCAGGACGCCTTCAGCACCGAGCGCGAGAGCCGCGGCGAGACCCTCGCCATCGCCGAATCCGCCCGCGGCGAGGACGGGGATCTCCAAGCGCGAGACGACCGCACGGATCAGCACCAGGCTCGGCACGTCCAACTCGCCGGGGTGCCCTGCCGCCTCGAAGCCGATCACGGCGACGGCGTCGACACCGGCATCCTCAGCCTTCATGGCATGGCGCACGCTCGTCGCCTTGTGCACGACCTTGATCCCGGCGTCGCGGTAGTGGTGGATGAACTCCGTGGGGTTCGAGCCGGAGGTCTCGACGATCGGAACGCCGCTCTCGATCACCGCGGCGCGGTACTCCTCGTAGGGCGGCGGGTTGATCGACGGCAGCGTGGTGATGTTCACGGCGAAGGGTTTGTCGGTGAGATCGCGGCAGATGGCGATCTGCTCGCGGAGCGCATCGGGGGTGGGGAAGGTCAACGCTGTGATCGTTCCCAGTCCGCCCGCGTTGGATACGGCAGCAGCCAGTGCCCCCGTGCCGATCCACTGCATCCCCCCTTGCATGATGGGTGCCTCGACGTCGAATTTGCGGGTGAACTCCGTCACGAGCATCGCTGAATCCTCTCCGGGCGTGAAGTCACGTCTTCGTATTCCTCATAATCTACCAATCGATTGATTGTATACTCGACCAAGATCCTTGACGGGTGGATTTCGGAAAGGAGTTCCCGGTGACCGATGCGACCGTTGGACCCGGCCTTCTCGTCGAACGCGCGGCCGGCGCGGTGGTTCTGCGTTTCAACCGGCCGCACGTACGCAACGCCTTCGACTGGCCAGTGCGCCATCTCCTCATCGCCGCACTCGAAGAGGCCGGAGCCGACAGGGACACGCGGGTCGTGGTGATCCGAGGAGACCAGACCGCCTTCTCGGCGGGAGCCGATGTGCAGGAGATGACCCCCGGGGCGGAGGACACAACCGAGAAACTCGCCGCGGGAGGCCGGATTATCGAACTGATCGCATCGATGCCGGCACCCGTGATCGCGGCGGTTCAAGGGCATGCCGCCGGTGCGGGGTTCAGCATCGCGACGGCCTGCGATCTGGTCTATGCGGCCGACAACGCCCTGTTCAGTCCTTCGTTCGCTCGAATCGGCCTCTCCACCGATCTCTCCGCCAGCTACTGGCTGCCACGCGCGCTGGGGCTGCCACGGGCGAAGAACCTTCTCTTCACAGGTCGTGCCCTGTCTGCACAGGAGGCATGGGGACTCGGAATCGTCTCCGACGTGTGGCCCATTGACGAGTTCGACGCGCGGCTGGACGAGCGGATGCGAGAGATCGCAGCGGGCCCGACTCTCGCCTTCGCTTCCATGAAGCGCCTGATCAACGAGTCGTTCGCGAGGGGGCTGAAGGAGCAGATCGCCGCCGAGATCGAAGATCAGGTGCGACTCGTCAGCAGTGACGATCACGCAGAGGGCGTGCGTTCGTTCGCCGAGCGGCGCGTCCCCCGGTTCCTCGGCCGCTAACGACCTCGCCAACGGGGTGCTCGGCGCTCCACGAAGGCGGCAGCGCCTTCAGCGGCATCCGCACTGGCCTGGATCGCGTCGAGCTCCGCGTGCAGTTCCTCCCAGGCTTCGTCGGTCCAGGTCGAACGAGTTCCGAGCGAGCGCAGGAGGCGCTTGCTCGCCTGGACTGCGAGGGGGGCGTTCTCCGCGATGCGCTCGGCGAGGGTGAGCGCGCGGTCGAGAACCTGCTCGTCGTCCACGACCTCGTTGACGAGACCCCAGCGAGCCGCCTCGTCGGCGTCGAAGAGCTCACCGCTGTACAGGAACCATGCTGCGATGTGCACCGGCAGGTGCTGTGCGAGACGCGGCACTCCCGCGGCGCCGGCGATCAGACCGCGCTGCACCTCAGGGAGGCCGAGACGCAGACCGCGGCCCGCGACGATGATGTCGGCGGACAGGCCGATCTCCAGCCCCGCGCCGAGCATGTATCCGTGCGCCGCGACGATGATCGGAATGTCGATGCGGTGACGCACGATCCCGGCGTAGCCCCACTCCGGGTGTCGTGATGCTTTCGGCGTCTCACCTCCGGCAAACGCCACGAGGTCGTGACCCGCGCAGAAGGCGCGCCCGCTGCCATGCAGGACGATTGCGCGCACCGAGTCGTCGGTGCGGCAGTCCTCCAGGGCTGCCCCCAGCATCGTCGCGAGCTCCTCGTTGACGGCATTGAGCGCTTGCGGTCGATTGAGGGTGAGCACCATCACGTTGCCTCGGCGCTCCTTGAGCACCGGCGGCGCGGCGGTGCCTGATGTGTCAGCTGGCATCCGCGCGGGCTGTCAACGAGAGGGAGAGCTGACGCAGCGTGACGATCTGGCGCAGATACACATGCAGGCCGAGCTCCCACGTGAATCCCATGCCCCCGTGGGCCTGAACGCCGATCTCGGCGGCGCGCAGAGCGCTGTCGAAGGCGACCTCGAGCGCGGGAGTGATGAGCGGCGCATCCGCCGCCGCCCAGATCACGGCCGACTCGGCCTCTTGAACGCACTTGAGGGCATCGGCGAGGTGATGCTTGACCGCCTGGAACTTGCCGACGGGCTGACCGAACTGCTGCCGCTGCTTGACGTAGTCGACGGCGATATCGAGCATGCGCTCGGCGTTGCCCACGGATTCGGCGGCCCAGATGATCGCGAGCTCGCCCGCCTGCTCGGGCCCGAACGCCGTCGCTGTGGACTGTTCCGAGACTCGCAGGCACGGCGCGTAGTCGTCCTGGCAGATCGTCGTCGCCTCGCCGATCCCTCCGGACCGAGAGTCCAAGAGGAGCCGGACCCCCTCCGTGCCGCCGAAGGGTGCGAGGATGCGACCGGACTTCGTCGTGACCGCGACCGTGACCGCGCTGTCTGACTCTCGAGCGGACTGCGACCAGCGCTTCGCCATGATCGTCTCGACGATCGGCAAGGGCGGCGCCCAGCGCCCGACGGTCTTGGCGACCGCGATGAGGTCGCGCATGCCCAGGCCGGCTCCGCCCTGCTCCTCGCTCGCGCCGAGCAGGTCCCAGCCGCCTTCGGCGATCTCGTCCCAGCCGGCGTAGTCGCCGTAGGCGTACTCGACGATCTGTCGGGACCCGTACCGGCGCTTGAGGAGTTCGTCGAGTCCGCCGCTGGCCTCGGAGCCGAGTTCACTGATGGCGATTTCGAATGCGATGCTCATTTCGGCAGCCCCAAGGTACGTTCAGCGGTGATGTTCCGCTGGATCTCCGATGTTCCTGAATAGATGGTCGCGGATCGGCTCTCGAGGTACTGATGCCGCCAGTGCTCGCGGTGCGTCGAGCAGTCGAGAGTGGCGGCGAAGTTCGTGACCTCCTGCCAGAACTCACTCCACCAGGCTTTGAGCATCGAGGCCGCGCGAGGGCCTTCGCGATCGTCGCCATCCACGGAGACGGCCTTGGCCACCTGCCACCTCAGCACTTCGGCGCGCGCGTCCAGCTTCCGCACCACCCGCATCCGATCCTCGTCGTCGACGCAGCAGCACTGCTGGAGGGCGTCGATGTCGGCACGGATCTCGACGTAGCGCACGATCCCCTCGATGAGACCGCGTTCGTTGCCGAGCACGGTCATCGCGACCTGCCAGCCTTTGCCGACCTCACCCAGCACATCGGCGTCGGACACGAACGCGTCATCGTAGTGCGTCTCGGCGAAGTGCTCGCTTCCGGAGATCTGCCGGATCGGATCGACCCGGACGGCGGCCTGCGTCATGTCCAGCAGGAAGAATGTGAGGTTCTTGTAGCGCGGTGCCTCCGCATCACTCCGCGCGAGCATGAGGCAACGATGCGCGTGCTTGCTGAAGCTCGTCCATGTTTTGGTCCCGCGGATGAGCCAGCCGCCCTCGGTGCGCCGCGCGCTCGTCGTCACGGCGGCGAGGTCGGACCCGGCGCCCGGTTCCGAGAAGCCTTGGCACCACACGTCCTCACCCGACAGAATGCGGGGGAGGTATGCGGCCTTCTGCTCGTCGGTGCCCAGGGTGATGAGGGTGGGTGCCGTCAGGATCTTGCCGATGCGCCCCAGGCCATCCGGTGCCTGCATCCGCGCCGCGAGTTCGAAGAACGCCACCTCGTCTTCGACGCTGCGACCCTGCCCGCCGTACTCTCGGGGCAGGGAGATGCCGGCGAAACCGCCCTGGTACAGACGACGGTCCCAGTCGCGGCGTATGCGACTCTCCTGCTCTTCATCGAGCGCCCCGCGGTTCTCCCGCCACTCGGCCGGTACGTTCTCGCTCAGCCACTGCCCCGCTCTATCGCGGAAGTCGCCGTCCGACATGATCGTGTGAATATCGTCCATCATTGCCATCTCATGACCCTCCTGCCTTGATCACTTTAGCAAACAAATGGTTGGTTTATGTTAGATTGGAATCGATTCGCGGCCGATTCGACGATCGCCGCAGGGCGAAGGAGAGATGAGGTCTCGTGACGGAGAATCAGAGCGAGCCGCTGCTCCTCGTCGATTCGGGGAGCGCCGGTGTGACCGTTGTCACCCTCAATCGGCCGCGTATGCGCAATGCCCTCTCACGTGCCCTTCGCGATGAGCTGGACGAGACGCTGCGACGGCTTGACGCCGATGCGACCGTGCACGCGATCATCCTGACCGGAGCCGACCCCGCCTTCTGCAGCGGGATGGATGCCAAGGAGATCCAGGCCGATCCGGAGTCGGCGCGCACGATCGGCCCGCGACGGGCTCCGGTGTTCGATCTCCGGACGCCGCTCATCGCCGCCGTGAACGGAGCCGCGCTGACCGGTGGTTTCGAGCTGGCGCTCGCGTGCGACTGGATCGTCGCCTCGGAACGGGCGGTCTTCGGCGATACGCATGCGCGTCTGGGTCTCAGTCCTGGGTGGGGATTGACCGTGCACCTCACCGAGGCCGCGGGCTCACGACGGGCGCGGCAGCTGATCACAACGGGGCTCACGATCGATGCCGTGACGGCGCGCGACTGGGGGATCGTCAATGAGGTTGTTGCGCATGACCGGATCCTGACGCGCGCCATCGAGATGGGAGAGGCGATCGCCGCGGGAGATGCACATGCGACCCGAGTGGCCTTGGACACGATCGCCTCCCAGCGCCGCGTCGCTGACACGTCTCACTGGGCGATCGAGGCCCTCAACTGGATAGATCCCGCGAGCGAGAGATCGGGGCGTTGGAATCGAGACAAGTCGTGACGTACCGCGAGGTTGCGAGACCACCTGCCCCTCGATTGGTAGATTGCAGGGAACGCAATTCTCAAGGGAAAGACGGCAGCGGACGTGGCGAAGGCAGAATCAGAACTCGCACCCCGGCGGAACCGCGACCGAGAGATCCTCGACGCGGCGACGACGGTGTTCTCGCACAAGGGGTATTCGGCGGCCTCTCTGCAGGAGATCGCCGATCGAGTGGGCATTCTGAAGGGCAGCTTGTACCACTACATCGACTCGAAGGAGAGTCTTCTCTTCCGGATCCTGCAGAACTCCCACGAGGACGCCACCGCGATCATGAGCGAGGTGGACGCGCTCGATCTGCCGACCGAGGAGAAGTTCCGCGCCTACGTCCTGAAGCTCGTCACCTGGTATCTGACTCACCTCGAGCGGACGAGCCTCTATCAGAACGAGTGGCGTTTTCTCGAAGGAGAGTTCGGCGAGAAGGTGCGCGCCCAGCGCCGTGCTTTCAGTCTCTACATGAAAGAGATCATCGATGCTGCGGTCGAAGAAGGCCTGGCGTGGCCCGATCTCGATACGGCTCTGGCCACGAGGTTCATCCTCTCCGCGATCGACAGCATCCCCTCCTGGTATCGCCTGACGCCGCCGAAGCAGATCGACGACATCGCGGCATCGCTCACCGCGATGTCGCACTCAACGGTGTTCCTGCCGCGCAGCGGCTGATCGCCGGGGGACGCAGAGCGGGGCCGGGAGCATGATCTCTCATCCGGCTTCCCACATCGCGAAGAATCCTGAGGTCCCCCGTGTCTGCGCATAGCATCTCTCTTCCCACTCCGCTCACACTCGGCTCGCACTTCCGCCTCGGCGCTCTTCGCGATCCGAACAAGGTCGCCGTGGCCATGCTCGACGGCCCTTCTGAGACCTATGCCGAGCTGAACGCCTCGACGGATCGCGTTGCGAACGCGATCCTGGGCGCGGGCGTCCCGCCCGGCGAGCGCGTCGCGATATGGATGGACAACGATCTCGCCTACCTGCATGTTTACTTCGCGTGCCTGAAGAGCGGCCACGTCGTCGTTCAGGTCAACGTCCGGCACACCGCCGCTGAGGCGAGCTATCAGCTGGAGCACTCGGGTGCGGCAGCCCTGTTCTTCGACGACACCGTGGCCGAACGCGTGGAGCGTCTGGAGGTGCTGGATCAACTGCGACTGCTGGTCACGACCGGGCGCGAGCGCGTGTCGGGCGCGATGGCGTGGTCGCGTTTCCGCGAGGAGGCCAGCCCGGGTCCGGTCATGGCGAGTCCGCAGCCTGAGGATCTTGCGGTCATCGCGTACACCAGCGGAACGACCGGCTTTCCGAAGGGCGCGGAGCTCACCCATCGTTCCATCCGTGCTCTTGGGTCCACGAACGTGTTCACCAACCGGTACGTCATGCAGAGCATCCAGATCTTCCCGCTCTCCCTATCGTTCGGCGCGGGGATCCCGGCCCATGTCCTGCCGCACCTGCAGGTGGGCGGGACGAGCTACATCATGCGCAAGTGGGACACGGAGCGGCTGGTGGATGCGATCGACGAGTACAGGGCGACCTTCTCGATCCTCCCGAGCCCTCCGATCCTCGAGTTCTGCGATGTCGTGGAGGCGAGAGGGACCTCGCTGGATTCCTTCGTGAGCGTGCTGCATTCGACGGCGAAGGCACCGGAGGATCATCTGGAGCGCCTCGTCGCCACGATCGGCCCTCGTCTCGTCGAAGGCTGGGGCATGACCGAGAACTCGGGGGGACTCGCCGCCGCCACCAGTCGCGAGGACTACGCGAGCAATCGTCCCCGGGTGTATTCGACGACCGGTCGTCCGTCTCCCGATGTCGTCGTCCGTCTGATCGACGATGACGGCAACGATCTGCCGCATGACGGCGAGACCGTCGGTCAGCTCATCTTCCACTCGGGTTCACTCGCCCGGGGGTACTGGGCGGACCCGCAGGCGACCGCGACGGGCTTCCGCGACGGCTGGTACCACTCCGGCGATCTCGGCTCGATCGATCCGGAAGGATACGTCTACATCTACGATCGGCGCAACGACCTGATCCTCAGCGGGGGGATGAATGTCTACCCGAGCGAGGTCGAGCGCGTGCTGCTGCAGGTCGACGGCGTCGCGGAGTGCGCTGTCGTCGCTGGCCCCCACGAGCGCTGGGGGCAGACCCCGGTGGCGTTCATCGTACGGTCTGCCCCTGAAATCACGGAGGAGAGCGTGCTGGAGTTCGCGCGGGAGCGTCTTGCCGGATACAAGCTGCCGACAACGATACGGTTCGTCCCGGAGCTGCCGAAGAACGCCAGCAACAAGATCGTCCGCAAGCGCCTACGGGACGAGCTCGAGGCGGGGAGATGACAGGGGCCGAGGCCCTCCGGGGTGTCGCCCTGGTCACCGGCTCCTCTTCAGGGATCGGCGAGGGCATCGCTCGACGTCTCGCTCGTGAAGGGATGACCGTTGTCGTCAACTCCCGCACGAGCAGCTCCCGCGGGCAAGAGGTGGCCGATCAGATCGGTGGGTTCTACGTCCGCGCCGATATCGGGGCTTCTGATGAGGCCCGGTCTCTCGTCGATGCGGTGATCGAACGGTACGGTCGGCTCGATCTGCTCGTCAACAACGCAGGAACCACAGAGGTGATCCCCCATGAGGATCTTGAGGCCGCCGACCGGAGCGTATGGCGCCGCATCTTCGAGACGAATGTCTTCGGAACCTGGGATGTGTCCGTCGCGGCGATACCTCATCTGCGTCGCAGCGAGGAAGGCCATGTCGTCCTGGTGACCTCGCTCGGCGGGCAGCGCCCGCTCGGCAGCTCGATTCCGTATGCGGTGAGCAAGGCGGCGGTCGACCACATGACGCGACTGCTCGCCTCTGCTGTCGGCCCGGAGGTGCGGGTCAACGCCGTCGCTCCGGGCTTCGTCGACACTCCGTGGACGAGCGACTGGACCGACCTACGCGACCAGATCGTCGCGGAGGTGCCGCTGAGACGTGCCGGCGCACCGGACGACATCGCCGTCGCCGTCGCAGGACTGCATCGCATGCGTTATGTCACAGGTCAGATCCTCGCAGCAGACGGGGGACGGCACCTGCGATGAGATTCGTCTTTGCGGAGATGCGTGGCTGCCCGAACGAGATACAGCCACGTCTTCGGAACGAAGTTGTAAATACTGGACTATAAAACGATCGGTTGGTAGACTACCGATCACCCCAATTCGGTGCAGCACGCAAGCGCAAGCCCGGTGCTGGCCGGATCCAAGCACAAGAGACAAAGAGGTCATCATGAAAAGACCACTCGGATTGCTGGCGGTCGCCAGCATTGCAGCCCTCGTCCTCACCGCGTGCAGCGGCGGCGAGAGCCCGAACCCCACCGAACCCGGGGGTGAGAACAAGGAGCCGATCCGCATCGGTGTCGTTGCGCCGCTCAGCGGGGCCTTCGCATCCGAAGGACTTGAGCTCCGCCGCGGCTATGAGCTGGCGGTTCAGGAGGCGGGCGCGCAGATCGATGGAAGGCCGGTCGAACTGGTCTTCGGAGACGCACAGACCCCGGAGGACACGATCGCCGAGGTCAATCGTCTCGCGACGCGCGAGAATGTCGACCTGTTCGTCGGAACCTACGCGACCCCGTCGGCCCAGGCGGGCAGCGAGGCAGCCGATCGATACAACCTCGCATGGTTCGACACGCACACCGTCACGCCTTCGCTGACCGAGCGCGGGCTTCCCAACTATGTCCGTATCTCAGCTATCGCACCCCACTTCGGCGGAACGTCGGTGGAGTTCATCAAGGATGGCCTGACCGGGATCATCACGGGCAAGCGGGTCTACGTCGACTCGGAGAACGGGCCGTACGGCACAGCCGTTCAGGCAGTCCAGGTCAACGGCCTGACAGCGGCCGGCTTCGAGGTGCAGAGCGCCACCCACGCGGTCGCAGCCACTGATGTCACCGACTCGGTGCTCGCAGCGAAGGCCTTCAACGCCAACGTCTGGCTCATCACCGGCTACGTTCCGGACACGTCGCTTCTGCTCAGGACGGCTGCTGCGAACGGCTTCTCTCCCGAAGCCATCGTCCTGGTGGGAGCCGGCGACGCGAAGGCCGTGTACGAGGCTGTCGGGGCTGATGATCTGACCGGAACCTTCGTGATCGCCTACACGAGCTACGTCGTGCAGGACTCCTGGGCACCGGGCAACGCGGCTTTCCTCGATCTGTTCCGGCGCACGTACAACAGCGACCCGCTGGGCACGGTCGCGAACACCGCGTTCACCGGGATGACCACGGTGATGAAGATCCTGGACGAGGCGAAGGGCAACACGGATGTCTCGGTGCTCGTCGGCACGGCGAAGTCGCTGGACATTCCTCTGGGCGGTCTTCCCAACGGCTGGGGTCTGGACATCGACGAGCAGGGTCAGAACCAGCGAGTGAGGCTTCTGGCCGTCCAGTGGCGTGCTGATGGACGCACGCCGGCAGTCTGGCCTGCTGAGGCCGCGGGCGAAGAGATCCAGACTCGCAACAACTGAGTAGTACCCGAGGGAGCCGAAGGGAGAAGTAGATCGATGGACCTACTTACTGTGCTGATGTCCGGTCTGCTGATAGGCGGGATCTATGCACTCGTTGCGATTTCCTTGAATGCCGTCTTCGGTGTCGTGAACGTCGTCAACTTCGCTCACGGAGAGATGGTCATGATCGGCATGTACACCGCGTACTTCGCCTGGACGACATGGTCGCTCAGCCCGTACACGACGGCATGGCTGATCGCACTTCCCTTCGGCTTCCTCGTTGGCCTGCTCATACAGCGCCTGGTGATCCAACGGCTCCTGAAAGAGCCGTTGATGCAGATGTTCGCCACGTTCGGTCTCCTCATCCTGTTCGAGAACATCATTCTGGCGATGACGCGAGGCGAACCCCTCACGGTACGGACCGATCTGTCGTCATCGAGCGTCGACATCCTGGGGGTCGCCGCTAGTGTTCCGCGCCTGATCGTGCTGGTGTTCACCGTGCTGCTCGCGGTGGGGCTCATCATCTACCTACGTCGCTCGCTGCACGGGACAGCCGTGCGAGCGGTCAGCCAGGATCGGGCGACTGCGGCGCTCATGGGGATCAACGTGAAAAGGCTCTACATGATCGCGTTCGGTTTCTCCGGAGCGATCGCCTTCCTCGCCGGGGCGCTTCTGTCTCCTATCTATACGGCAACGCCCACGATCGGGTTCGGGTTCGTGCTTCCCGCGTTCGCGGTGGTCGTGCTCGGGGGTCTGGGCAGCACCGCGGGATCCCTCATCGGCGGCCTGATCGTCGGCATCGTGGAGGCTCTATCTGGATATCTCATCAACCCCGAGCTGAAACAGGTCGTGTGGTTCGTATTGTTCCTGGGCGTGCTGGTCGTGCGCCCGGCGGGTCTGTTCGGGAAGATGGGCGCAGCAGAGATTGGACACAAGTGACGATGAACAAGTCACGCACCGCGATGCTCGATGACGCCGTCACGAGCACCAACAAGAATCCCGTCACGGCGTCGCGCATCAGATCGGCCAAGTCGGCGTGGACCAACTATGTCCTCGGCCTGATCGCCCTCGTGCTCCTGCTGTTCGCCCTGTCTTCGCAGCCCTACTATCAGGGGCTGCTCTCCATCGGAATCATGTTCGCCGGGCTGGCGGTGGCGTGGAACATCATCGGAGGCTTCGGCGGACAGTTCTCGCTCGCCAATTCCGTCTTCTTCGGGGTCGGTGCCTACTCCGTCGCCTTGATGCAGGTGAACCTCGGCTGGCATCCCATCTGGGGGATGCTGCTGGGCATCGCGCTGTCCGTGGCGATCGCCGCGGCTCTGTCGTGGCCGCTTTTCCGACTGCGAGGCCCTTACTTCGCCATCGGAACGCTGGCTCTGGCGCTGGTGGCTCTGGCGCTGGCCACCTACTTCGACTGGACCGGCGGAGCGCTTGGCGTCCGGATCCCCAACTCCGAACGACTCATCACGGACTACCAGGTCTGGGCATTCGTGTTCCTGGCGTTCCTGGCCCTGTGCATCGCGGTGGCCCTGTTCATCGCCCGCGGCAAGCTCGGGTACTACCTGGTCGCGGTCCGAGACAATCACGATGCCGCCTCCGCCGTGGGGGCGAGCCCTCTGAAGGTAAAGGCCACGGGCTTCGTCATCAGCGCCATCCTCACCAGCATCGGCGGCGGGCTCTACGTCATGTACCTGGGGTTCCTCGATCCGCCGTCCTTCCTGGGCGTCGTCCAGGTAGCCGCCTATATTCCGCTGCTCGCCCTCATCGGGGGGATCGGGACGGTGGTCGGCCCGGTGATCGGCGGACTGATCCTGCCGCCGTTCCGGGCTCTGCTGCGAGGCGAGCTGGCGTCACTGCCCCCGGGCATCACCGAAGCAGTGCTCGGGTTGGTTTTGGTACTCGCTGCGCTGTACTTCCGCGAAGGCATCTGGGGGCGAATCGTCCAACTTTACCGAAAGCTGGTGAGTCGTCGTGGCTGAGGTGATTCTCGACTGTCAGAACGTCACGAAGAGATTCGGCGGTCTCCTCGCCGTCTCCAACGTCGACCTTCGCGTAGAGCGGGGCTCCATCGTTGGAATCATCGGTCCGAACGGTGCTGGGAAGACCACCCTGTTCAACGTGATCTCCGGCCAGTTACCCGCGACATCGGGGACGATCGCCTTCGACGGGCACAACGTCACAAGACGTGCTGCACACCGTCGGGCCGCGCTCGGCATCGGCAGGACCTTCCAAATCGTGCAGCCGCTCGGATCCCTCACTGTTCTCGAAAACGTCATGATCGGCGCGTTCGTCGCCTATCCCCGTCGTGCCGCCGCAGAGGCCCGCGCCTTCGAGATCCTGGAAGAGGTCGAGCTCTCGCATCGGGCGGGTCGCTTCGCGAGCGAGCTGACATTGGCCGACCGGAAGCGGTTGGAGGTCGCGCGCGCTCTCGCCGGTGACACCAAGCTGCTGCTCCTGGACGAGGTCATGGCGGGCCTGAACCCGCGTGAGGCCAACCAGGCGATTCAGATGGTTCACCGCATCCGGGCCAGCGGCGTGTCCATCGTGCTCATCGAGCACAATCTCAAAGTGGTGCGGGAACTGGCCGAAGAGGTCTTGGTGCTCGATCATGGTGCACCGATCGCGTACGGTCCGCCCGAGGATGTGCTGAAGGATCCTGACGTGGTCACGGCATATCTCGGTGATCGGAAGGTAGGACTGTAATGGAGAACATTCTCGAGATCACTGATCTCCGGGCCGGATACGGCGATGTCGAAGTCCTGCACGGCGTGGGGCTGTCCGTCCGTGAGGGGGAGGTCATCTCCGTCGTTGGTGCCAACGGCGCGGGAAAGACCACCTTGCTCTCCACGATCGCGGGTCTGCTCCCGCCGGCATCGGGCTCGATCACCGTGGGCGGAGTAGATGTCACCACCGTGCCCGCGCACAAGATCGCGGACCACGGGATCGTCCTTGTCCCGGAGGGACGCAAGCTCTTCCCCTTTCTCACGGTCGAGGAGAACCTGCGTCTGGGCGGCTACCACAAAGGCGCGCGAGGTCGGGCGGCGGAGACGATGAAAGAGGTCTACGAGCTCTTCCCGCGTCTGTATGAGCGCAGGGAGAGGGAAGCCGGGTCTCTCTCGGGCGGTGAGCAGCAGATGTGCGCGCTGGCCCGTGGTCTCATGGCTCGTCCGCGGCTCCTGATGCTGGACGAACCGTCACTGGGTCTGGCCCCGATCATCGTCGCGCAGATGTTCGAGCTCATCGCGCAGCTCGCGAAGTCCGGTCTGACGATTCTCGTTGTCGAGCAGAATGTGGGAGAGGCTCTCGAGCTCTCCGATCGAGCATATGTGCTCGAACAGGGCGAAGTGACGATGACGGGCACAGGTCGCGAGCTGCTGGGCAGCCCGGAGCTGCAGGCCGCCTACATGGGCGTCGTGTGACGGCGATACTCCGCCCTCGTCCCGGCTGGGGAGCCGAGACGGGCCGGATCGCGTTGACGGCCGATTGGCGCGGTGTCCCCGCGAGCATCGTCAGCGAGGTGCAGCAGATGGTTCATCGATACTCCTGGGGCGTAGACGAACACCGGAGAGATGTGATCGAGTCGATCTTCACCCCGGATGCGGTCTGGGAAGGCAGCGTCATGGACGAGGTCCGGGTCGGACCCTTCGTCGGCCGCGACGCGGTGCTCGGATGGATCACGCGCTTCTGGGATGTGCAGAAGGACCAGCGCCGGCACGTCTTCTCGAATCTGATCGTCGAGTCCGTCCGGGGCGACGAGGTCATCGCCTACGCGATCATGCAGATATTCGGCGCGACGAGGGCGGTGAGCAGTTACGAGACGTCGGCGTTCTGCCGAATCGTCCTGCGAAGAGCGGCGGAACCGGGGCTTGCCATCGAACGCTTCAGCGTCGGTTTCGACTCGCCTTTCTGGGCACCGCATCGGGTCGAGGAAATGGAGCCGTCGCTGCGCGAGCTGTTCGGGATCGACGAGAGGGATGTCCCAGGACGGGACGCAGCCGGGTAGCGGATTGGCGACGCTGGAGGGGAACGACATGCCGGACACGATGGGAGCGCGGATCACTGACCACGTGGCGATCCGCGTCGCGGACATCGATCGCGCCACACGCTTTTATCAGGATGCGCTGGGTGCCTCTGTCCTGACGGAGCCCTTCGAGGTCGGGGGTGCCTTGGCCGCCGGGATCCTGGGTGCTCCGGAGGGAGTGAGACTCCGGATGCGTCAGATCGGCTTCGAGAAGGGTGTCATGGAACTGGTCGAGACGTATCCTCCTCGTTCGACCGGTCGGGAACGAGCCGATCGCCTCAACATCCTGCATATCGGAGTCCACGTCGACGATCTCGCCGGTGCCGTGGAGCGCGTCCTCGACGCCGGCGGGACGCTCGTGGTTCCGGTGATGAGCTGGGGAGCAGCCTCGCTGTGCTTCTGCACAGATCCGGACGGAACGGTGCTCGAACTCGCCGACGCTCCTATCGAGGATCTGCTTGTGCACACCAGAGCCGAGACCTCGACCGGGAGTCTCACCGAGGGATGACCTCGCCCAGTCGGTAGGCGTCGACCGCGGTGTCGTGGAAAAGCGCGCGGCGTTCGTCGGCCGAGTAGCCGGAGGTAAGCTTCTTGAATGCGTTCCACAGCGTGACGTAGTCGGCGACATAGGAGTCGACGGGGAAGTTCGACTCGAGCATGCACCGCGCGGGCCCGAAGGCGTCGATCGCGAACTGCACCTCGTCTCGCCAGTGCGCGGCGAGCGCGTCGGAGCCGCGCAGCCCCTGCGCGGTGCGCTCGTCTCCGACGAGGTAGGACATGCCCAAGCCTCCGACCTTCAAGAGGACGTTGTCGAGTTCGGCGACTCTCGCCAGGTTGCTCCGCCAGACGGCGAGCATCTCGGCACGGTGCTCGCGGTGCGGACCGATGGCGAGGGGGCCTCCTAGGTGATCGAGGACTATTCGCACATCGGGCGCGGCCTTGGCGAGGTGCACGAGCTCGGGGAGCTGGTCGAAGTACATCCAGGCGTCGAAGGTCAGTCCGAGCTCACCGAGCATTCGCACGCCGTCGATGAGATCCGGCGAGGTGAGCGTACCAGGCGGTACTTCGCGGGCAGTGTTCGGCACGTCGGGATAGGGACTCCACGATGTCGAGTGCCGGATGCCGCGGAAGCGTCCCCTGCCCGCGTCGATGTGCGCCTCCACGACGGGGCGCGCCGCGCGACCTCGCCGCAGGTCGGCGTATCCGACGATCCCGGCCATGATGCCGTGTGGCATCTGCGACTGGAGGATCCACTCGGTCTCTCCCACCGGTCTGAACTCTTCCGGACCTTCTGCTCGCCAATGCGAAGTGCACTCGAGGTATACGCTGCCGACGACATTGTGGCCGCCGGTGACGTCTTCGATGAGCCGCGTGAGCGGATAGTAGGTGGCGAGCGGATTGGTCAGGTCGTCCCAGATGTGGTGATGCGGGTCGACGATCGCGAGTTCCGGCTCGGTAGCCTCTTCGAGGAAGGGGGGTGACGTGGTCATGGGCGGATTTCCTTCGACGGTTGTGGACTCTGATCAATCTATCAACCGGTCGGTTGTTTTAGTACAATCTGAACTACGAGCGATGGAGGTACTCATGGATGAGATGACACAGCGACCTGTCCCGGGATGGAGCCGACTGATGGGCCTGAGTCGCGTCGGTCCCGGGCCGACCAACCCCGACGGCGATGCGGCGATCGACAGGCTGCTCATCACCGATCGCGTATACCGCTACGCCTGGGGTTTCGACGAGCGAAACCTCGAGGGCATCGGAGAGTGCTTCACCGAGGGCGGCATCTGGGAGGGCTGGGTTGAAGGGACCGCGCACGTCGGCCCCTTCAACGGCCGAGCAGCGATCGAGAAGTTCATGGGGGACTTCTTTCCCAAGCAGAAGGATCAGCGACGTCACGTGTTCACGAACATCCTGATCGACGACTACACCGGCACGTCAGCGACGGTGCATGCATACTTGCTGCTCATGGGATCGACTCAGGGCGACTCGGTGCCGGTCACGGTCGGGCCCTATCGCCTGGATATCGTCAAGGAGCAGGACGGCGCGTGGCGGATCGCTCAGCTTCGCGGCGGCTGGGACTCCCCGTTCTGAGCTGAACTCTCGTCGTTCACTTGATGGCGACCGGGCTCACCGGGGAGCCCACGCCGCCGGCGACTCGCAGCGGCGGTGCGCAGAAGAAGAAGTCCCATCGACCGTCACCGGAACAGTCCGCCGCCAGCTCCTCGAGATCGAACATCTCACCGAGCATCATTCCGAGATCCCGGATCAGGATCCCGTGAAGGGGGTAGAGCGTGGCCGGATCTGCCATCGGCACCTGCTCGATGGAATGGTTGTCAGAGCAGATGGCGACGATGTCGTGAGCACTGAGCCAGTGCGCGCACCCGACGGTCAGGCCGGGGTTGGTTTCGATCCAGGCCTGCGACCATCCTTCGACGATCGCCTTGCGGCGCCACCCGGTGCGGACGAGCACGATATCCCCTGACCGGATCTCGACGCCTTGCTGCCGTGCCACGTCATCGAGCTCTTCGGGGGAGATCGGGGCGTCAGAGGACTCCAGCCAGTCGACCTTGCGGGAACGCGCGACATCGAGAAGCACGCCGCGTCCCAGAGGGCCGGGCAGCTGCCTGTCGATGCCGTTTCGGTCGGCGCCGAAGCGGGCTGTGATGCTGGAGCTCGGCACGCCGTTGTAGAGATAGCCGCCGTATCCGACGTGCGCCAGACTGTCCCATTGGGTCGTCGCCTGCAGCGACATCACGATCAGGTCGTCCGCGGTCTCGAGCAGATCCGGATCCCAGTGCTCCCCGGGCAGCTGCGTCATCGTGTGCACGGGATTGCTCCGCAGGCCACCGCGGTTCGGGCCGTCATTGCTGATCGGGATGCTGAGCTCGAACACTTTGCCCTCCCGTATCAGTTTCGCGGCCGCGACGAGACCGGCGGGCGTGAGCAGATTCAGAGTCCCCCTCTCGTCCTCGTGACCCCAGCGGTCCCAGTTGGACAGTTCCGTGCGCTTGGCGATCATCTTGGTTGCTCCGTCTTCCTTGTCGTCGAGATCGAACGGGTCCTCGGCCTGCTTACAGGATCGCCATCGCGTTCGCCGTCGAGGCGACGCCGCCACGCAGGTGAAGCGGCACGGCGACGAAGAGGAACGACCATCGGTTCAGTTCCGCACACCGGACGACCAGACGTTCGAGGTCGAGGAGCTCCATGAGAGGCAGACCCAGTCCCGGTAGGAGCCGTCGGTGCAGGGAGCCGACCGACGGATCTCCCGGGCTGTCCTCGACCGCGGGATTGTCCGTCCCGAGCATCGCGATCCTGCTGTCCCAGAGGAACTCCGCCATCTCGTCGGAGGCGCTGAGCCCTCGCCAGTGCTTCGCGCCGCGAGGCTCTGGATTCTCCAGATAGGCGGCCGCCCAGCCGGTCCGGACCAGCAGGATATCTCCCCGTCTGAGAGTCACTCCCTCTCGTTCCGCGCAGGAGCGAAGGTCTTGCGCGTGGATCGTGCTCCCGTCGAAGGGATCGTCGACGGCGAGGTCCAGAAGCACGCCTCGCCCCGCGATCCCGCGACGGGCCCAGTGGTGCATGCCGACGTTCTCGCGGGCGCTGTCGAGATCTGTCGAGCCGTCGAAGTACCCGAACTCGCGCGCCCGCACATGGGCGAGCCCATCGATCTGCGATGACGCCTGCGTGTTGAAGCTGTCGATCAGATCCTCGTTGTCGCTGCGTGTCACCTCCAGGACCCGGTGCTCCATCGCCGCCCGACCGAAGAGGGGCGGCGCGAAGGCGTCCACAGCGAGGTTGAGGGGGATGGTTTCGCCGTGCTCGACGGTGCTGCTTGCAGACACGACATCGTCGCGGCCGATGAACGAGAGGGTGCCGGCATCTGGAGGAAGGGCATCTCTCGCATGCCGGATCCCGAGGCTTCCCAGCTCCGGCAGGTCGCGGTATGCCGGGAGGTCGTCGGGCATCATGACGTCTCGACCGGATCCGGCAGGCCAGAGCTGGCGAAGCGGTCGATCGCCACGCGGAGTCCGTCTTCGCGGATCCACCGCTGTATCTCGCGGATCTCGGGCGAGAAATGCAGAAGCGCGTCCGTCTCGGCTCCCATGCGCGCGTACGTCAGGAATCCCTGCAACTCGGTGGCGCGATTGATCGCCTCCTTCTTCAGCCGCAGCACGCCCGCCGGGGTGCGGGCGATCGATCGCGCCAGATCTGCGACGTGCTCCTCGAAGTCCTCGGCGGGAACGGATCCAGTCGCCCAGCCCCACTCGGCAGCCGTCTGCCCGCTGATGCGATGGCCCGCGTCGAAGGACATGAGCTTCGCACGCTTGGGTCCGACCAGATGCGCCCAGAGCGGGGAGAGATAGCCGCCGCCGATGAGGATGGTAGGAGAGGCCATGATGATGGCATCGTCGGCCACCACGGTGATGTCGCAGAACGACGCGAGTTGCGCACCACCGCCGACGCAATACCCGTGGACGGCGGCGATCACGGGAACGGGGTGTCGCCAGATCCGCGTGAACAGCTCGATGTTGCTCACCAGACGATCCCGCTCCTGGATCGTGCTGCGGGAGTCGGCGTTCCCGATCTCCGTGGCATCCGGGGAGAGGTCGTAGCCTGCGCAGAAGGCCCGACCGGCACCACGGAGAACGACGACGCGCGTGTGCGTCGAGGCCGCCAGCGCATCGAGTGCGTCGCCCAGCTCCGAGAGCAGCTCGTCGCTGAGGGCGTTCAGCTTGGCGGGCCGATTCAGCGTCAGCCAGGCGATATGCCCGTCCTGCTCCACGGTGAGGCTCGTGAAGGACGGATACGCGCGAACTGAAGCGCTCTCGCCTGCTGCCTGTTCCAAGTCGGTCATAGTCGCTGTGCTTCCTCTCAGCTGACGCTGCGCAGTACGGCGGAGACCTCATCGGGGATGAGGCCCCGCGAGGCCGGTTCGAGCGTCGCGAAGCCGATGGGATCGCTCGCGTGAACGGCGGCGAGTCCGGCCACGAGCCACTCGGTCGACTGTGCGGCGCAATGGCGCACCGGTCCGCCCAGCCACTTCGGGAACGCGAATCCTTCGGTCAACGCTACATCCACGTCGCTCGCGCGAGCCGCGACACCGTTCGCGACGACCTCTGCGGCGGCGGCGAGCATCGCGCACAGGATGCTCTGCCGGATCTCGTCCGCGTCGATCGCGCGCGCGGTGATGCCCTTGGCCGCGCGCTCATTCTCGATGATCCGCTCGACGACGACGTCATCGACGCCGTTGCGATTTCCTTCGGGGTACGCGTACCACCCGGTGCCCGTCTTGCGGCCCAGCCGTCCGGCCTCGCAGAGCGCATCCGGGATCCGGACATAGCGCTGTCGCGGATCGCGGGTGGCGGCGAGGCGCTTGCGGCGCGCCCACGCGATGTCGAGTCCGGACATGTCTCCGACGGCGAACGGACCCATCGACATCCCGAGTTCGATCATCGCGTCATCGACCTGACGGGGTGAACATCCGTCCTCGACGAGGAACTCCGCCTGTCCTCGGTAGTCGGCATAGACTCGGTTCGCGACGAAGCCCTCGCCCACGCGCGCAGAGATCGCCGTCTTGCCGAGTTTCCTGGCAAGGGCGGCGAGCGTCGCGAGCGTCGATTCGGAGGCCGCCTCGGTGCGGACGATCTCGACCAGGGGGTTGCGATCCGCCGGCGCGAAGAAGTGCAGTCCCGCAAGTCGATCCGGCGCGTGCAGCGCTCGGGACATCTCGTCGAGGTCGAGGTAGGAGGTGTTGCTCGCGAGGACCGTTCGGTCACGGGCGACCTTCTCCGCCGCGGTGAGGAAGTCGATCTTCACCTGCATGTCCTCGAACACCGCATCGATGATGACATCGGCATCTGCCAGTTCCTCGATGGTGCTCACGGTCGTGAGCCGCCCCCAGCGCGAAGCGGATCCGCTCTTTTCTGCCAGAGACGTGGCGGCGTGCTCCAGCGTGCTGCTGTTCACGTCGAATAGCAGCACGTCCCAGCCGGCTCGAAGGCAGGATGCTGCGATCCCGGCACCCATCGTGCCCGCTCCGCCGATGCCCACCGTGCCGATCGCCAAGGGGGTCGCCTCCGGGGATGCGTCCTTGGCGGCCGCGCGTTTGGCGAAGAACAGGTACCGCAGATTGCGTGCCTCACTGCTCACCCGCAGCTCGTCGAAGGCAGCGCGCTCGCTGTCCAGGGCCTCATCCGGATCGAGCCCGACCCCCGAGCGCACGAGCTCCACGGCCCGGAGGACATTCGGCCTTGCCCGGCCCCTGCGGGCTGCGCGTTCTACCGCCGCGGCGACGTCTTCAGCGGTCGTCTTCGGCGGCTCCTGGACACGCGCACGACGCTTCTCCGCCGTGCGCGCGCGGGCGATCGCGGTGTCCAGCAGCACATCCCCGTTGACGACCTGGTCGATGAGTCCCCATTCCAGGGCCTCGTCCGTCGGCACGAGTCGACCGGTCGCCACCATGTCGATCGCCCGGGGGACTCCGATCAGGCGCGGCAGCCGAACCGTGCCGCCTGCGCCGGGGAGCATGCCGAGGGTCGTCTCCGGCAGACCCAAGCGCGCACGTGGCTCCGCGATGCGCACGTCGCAACCCAGTGCGACTTCGAGGCCTCCCCCGAGGGCCATGCCGTTCAGCGCCGCGACGAAGGGGATCTGCAGTTCGTCGATCACGCGGATGACATCGGTGAGCAACGGCTTGGCGACCTCTCCGTCGAACTCCTTGATGTCCGAGCCCGAGTAGAAGTGATCGCGGGCGCTGGACAGGACGGCACCCAGCACGTCGTCTCGATTCCGCAAGGACTCGACGGCCTCGAGGAGGTCGCGGCGGAGAGTAGCGTTGCCCATGTTCACGGGAGGATTGTCGATGGTGAGCACCGCAACGCCATCGTCGATCCGGGTGGAAACAACTGTCATGGGTGTTCCTCATTGGTCGCCGGTTCTTGTACATTGATAGGCTATCAAACAACCGATCGATTGGTAGTGAAGCTCGAGCGGCGTTGATGCTTCATGTACGCTCTGCCGGTTCTATGTATACATTGAGACCATGTTTTGCGGGAGAGAACCCGGGAAAAGGTGATGATTGGCTACATTCATCCGGCCCCGATAGGATTGACGTCAGCGTGAGGAGTTGTCGATGAAGATCGTCGTGCTGGTGAAAGAGGTCCCCGACACTTACGGGGATCGCAAGCTGAGCCTGGAGACCGGGCTGGCCGATCGCGGGGCGAGCGAGAAGGTTCTGGACGAGATCGGCGAGCGCTCGCTCGAGGTCGCGCTATCATACGCCGACAAGAACCCCGACACCGAAATCGTGGTGGTCTCGGCCGGCCCTGAGAGCGCGGCGACGACAATCCGCAAGGGACTCGCGATGGGGGCCACCTCCGCTCTGCAGATCGCCGACGAGGGGCTGCTGGGTGCCGATCTGGGGCTCACCGCCGAGACGCTCGCCACGGCGGTGCAGCGCACAGGCTTCGACCTGGTCATCGCGGGCAACCAGTCCACAGATGGCAGCGGCGGGATGATCGCCACGATGGTCGCGGAGCTTCTGGATGTCCCGCAGCTGACGAGCCTGTCGTCGGTGCAGATCGCCGCCGACAGCGTGAGCGGCACGCGCAACTCGGACGGTGCGGCGATGCAGGTGACCGCGCCGCTGCCGGCCGTCATCTCGATCACCGAGCAGCTTCCCGACGCGCGCTTCCCGAACTTCAAGGGCATCATGGCCGCCAAGAAGAAGCCCTTCGAGACGGTGGCGCTCGCCGACCTCGGCATCGATCCCGAGGATCACAGCGCATCGCGCTCGATCGTGATCGGCATCACCGAGAAGCCGCCGCGCGCGGCGGGCGTCAAGATCGTCGACGAGGGTGACGCGGGCGAGAAGCTCGCAGAGTTCCTCGTGCAGAACCGGTTGGTGTGAGGGGACGACATGACTGACTTTGCGAGCGACTCGATCCTCGTCCTGCTGGATGTCACGCCCGCGGGCGAGTTGGCAGGGTCCGCCCCTGGGCTGCTGGGTGCTGCCGCGGGCATCGGCACCCCGGTGGCGCTCCTGGTGACCGAGAACGCAGAGCTGGCCTCCGACGCCGCAGGTCTCGGTGCCACCACGGTGCTCGTGCACTCGCCGGATGACGCCTCGGCTCTGACGGTTCCCGCCGCCGATGCCCTGGTCGCCGCCGCAGCGCTTGTGCGACCCGATGCGATCCTGGTGTCGAACTCGGTCTCGGGGCGCGATGTCGCCGCCCGTTTCGCCGCGCGTACGCGCTCGGGCGTCGCTGTCGATGCCGTGTCGGTCTCGCGCGACGAGCAAGGCGTCGTGGCGCATCACTCCGTCTACGGCGGTGCCTACAACGTCGACTCGGCAGTGACCTGGGGTGCCCCCGTGATCACGATCCGTGAGGGCGCGATCGACGCGCGAGCCGCAGCCCAGCCGCTGGCCGTCGAGACCCTCGACGTTGCTGCTTCGGGTCGCAAAGCCGCAACCGTGACCGCGGTCGAGGCCGCCGTCGTGGAATCCTCGCGACCCGAGCTCCGGGGTGCGGCCAAGGTCGTCGCGGGCGGCCGCGGGCTCGGCTCCCAGGAGAAGTTCGCGCTCGTCGAGCAGCTCGCCGACGCGCTCGGTGCGGCTGTCGGGGCCTCACGCGCGGCGGTGGATGCCGGATACATCCCGCAATCCGCCCAGGTCGGACAGACCGGCGTCTCGGTCTCGCCGCAGTTGTATGTCGCCCTGGGGATCTCGGGTGCCATCCAGCATCGCGCCGGGATGCAGACCGCCAAGACCATCGTCGCGATCAACAAGGATGCCGACGCCCCGATCTTCGACATCGCCGACTTCGGCGTGGTTGGCGACATCTTCCAGGTCGTGCCGCAGCTCATCGCCGCGATCGAGTCCAAGAAGGCTTAGCGGGATGGCGACCTACGGCAGTTCTCTCCGGCGAGGCCTTCCGCGTACGCCGGGCGGTGAGCCGTGGCCATCCGCGGGGGACGCGTCGGTCGACACGGGCGCGAGGGCGTCGGCACCGTCCGTTGAGCGAGGGATCGCGGTGCGATCCGGAGACGAAACGCCTCAGCAGTCGTCGCAGACCAGCCCCGTCGTTTCGTCTCAGCCGCCTGCGGCGTCTTCGCTCAACGAGCAGAGGATGGGTCCATTCGGCGATGGCCCCGTTCTGCGTCGTGGTCTCCCCCGCGCGCCGGGCGCTGAGCCCTGGCCGCCCGCGGGTGCCGTGGCGAAGGTCGCGCCCCTAACCGCGGTTGAGACGACGCCCGCGGTCGAGCCGTCGCTCGCGGAACTGACCTCGCCCGCCGCCGCATCCGCCCCCTCGCCCGGGGCGGTCCCGGGAGAGACGAGTACGGCCCTGCAGCCCGGTCCCCGCGGGCCCCTTTCTTTCCGGCGCACCGTGACCCCCGGCCGCTACGCCTTCGAGCGCCCCGCGCCGGCTCCCGCGCCCCGCCGGATCGGCCCGTTCACCCGGGCGCAATGGCTGGGTGCCACCGTCGTGGCCGGCTTCGGCCTGCTCTACGCCGCCGTGATGGCGGTGCTCGCCGTGCGCTGGCTGCTCAGCACCGAGCCGCTCGAAGCCTTCCTCGCCGCCTTCCCGGGCGAGTACCACCTGCCCGAGGGTGCCCCCGTCGGGATCCCGCCGTGGCTTGCCTGGCAGCACTTCTTCAACGTCTTCCTGATGCTGCTGATCATCCGCACCGGCATCCGCGTGCGCACCGACCAGCGCCACTCGGCCTACTGGACAGGGCGCGGCAAAGGCAGCAAGAAGATCAGCCTGAACCTCTGGTTCCACCAGTCTCTGGACATCCTGTGGCTGGCCAACGGCGTCGTTTTCATCGTCCTGCTGTTCATGACCGGGCAGTGGATGCGCGTGATCCCCACGAGCTGGGACGTCTTCCCCAACGCTCTGTCGGCGGGGCTGCAGTACGTGTCGCTGGACTGGCCCACCGAGAACGGCTGGGTGAACTACAACTCGCTGCAGCAGCTCGCCTACTTCACCACGATCTTCATCGCCGCCCCGCTCGCGGCGATCACGGGATACCGGATGAGCGAGCTGTGGCCGCACAAGGCGAAGACGCTGAACCGCATCTACCCGGTCGAATGGGCTCGCGCGCTGCACTTCCCGGTGATGCTGTACTTCGTGGTGTTCATCTTCGTTCACGTCGCCCTCGTGCTCTCCACCGGGGCTCTGCGCAACCTCAACCACATGTACGCAGCGCAGGGATCCGTGGACCCTGCCGCCTATGCCGAGAACTGGACCGGGTTCTGGACGTTCCTCGCGTCCCTTGTCGTGATCGCCGCCGCCTGGGTGGCTGCGCGTCCGACGGTCCTCGCCCCGATCGCGAGGATCTTCGGCACGGTCAGCGCGCGCTGATCAGGGCAGGATGCGCGCACACCGGCGCGCTGATCGCGATCCGGATCGCAGGCCTCAGCGCACGAAGCGGACTTCGAGGATCTCTTCGCCGAGGAAGGGTTCGAGCTGGCTCGCGCCGTCGAGGCGGAAGCCATTGCGCGCATAGAAGCGGTGTGCGCGGGGGTTGTCCTCGGCGACCCAGAGGTAGAGCGGCTCGTCCTCGTCGACCGCGGCGTCGAAGAGCTGCTGGCCGAGGCCGGTGCTGTGCCAGGCGCTGAGCAGATAGATGAAGTAGAGCTCGCGCTCGGCCGGGGGGTTCTCGTCGCGTGCCGGGCCGGAGCCGACGAAACCGACGATCTCGCCGTCGATGAGCGCGGCGCTCATCCGGTACTCCTCGCCCTGCGCGGCCCAGTGGCTCCACAGCTCCGCCATACGGCGCGGCGACAGGTTCTCGAAGGCGGCCGTGCTGATCAGGTGGTCGTAGGTCTCGTGCCAGCACTGCGCGTGCACGCGGCCCAGAGCCTCCGCGTCAACGGAGCGAACCGGACGGACAATGACCTCGGGTTGGGGTTCGGCGCTCATGGGGGCGAGCCTACGCGTGCCGGGCCGACAAGTGAAATCGAGCGGGTGCCGTCCCAGGTCGTGTCGCGCAGTTTGGAGGGATGCCACAAGCGATGTCGCGGGATCGTGCCGGGTTGGCTACGATCGCGGATCGTGAACGTGATCTGGCGCACTCTCTTGACCATCCGCGCGGCACGTCGGCGGCTGCGGCGCGGCGGCCAGCTCGGGCCGGGCGGGGTCGGTACGGTCCGGCTGCGGGTCTTGCCGACCGACCTGGACATCCTCCGGCATATGAACAACGGTCGCTACCTGTCGCTGTTCGATCTCGGCCGCTGGGATCTGCTCATCCGTACCGGAGTCTTCGACGCCATGCAGAAGCGCGGCTGGTACGCCGTCGTGGCCGCCGAGACGGTGACCTTCCGCAAGCCGCTGCGGCTGTGGCAGCGCTTCGACGTCGAATCGCGCATGATCGGCCATGACGACAAGTCGATCTTCCTGGAGCACCGCGCGGTCGTGCGCGGTGAGATCTGCGCGCGGGTGATCGTGGCGTCCCGGATGCTGCGCCGGACCGGCGGGGTCGTGCGCCACGAGGAGCTGTTCGCCGCGCTGGGCCGCCCTGAAGGCGTGCCCGAGATCGATCCCTGGGTGCACGACTGGGTCATGGCATCCGCCCTGCCTTCGACGAAGGGACCGGCACCGAGCGTGTGGGACTGACGACGCCGGCGCAGCCTCCCCAGGGTCACGGCTGCTCGGTGCCGCGGAGGCCCTCCACCGTGATCCCGAGTTCTGCCATACGCGCGTAGTACTGCTTCCGGGCATCCTCTGAGCGGCCGTGCGCTCCCAGTCGACGCAGCGCTTCGACGAGTCCCTGGTGCCCGACCTCGTCATAGGGATCTTCGGCGAGGATCCTGCGGTACACCTCGGTGGCGAGCAGCGGGTCATCCTCCAGCGATCGGTTCGCGAGTCGCCGCGCCGCGCCCAGGAAGGCCGCTGCCGCCTCGAGGCGGACATCGTGCGCCCACGAGGCGTCGAGCTCGTCGGCAAAAGCTGGCCCCCGGTAGCGCGTGACCACCCGGTAGAGGGCGTCGCGGTCGTCCGGATCGTCGCGTCGGACCGCATCGGCCTCGGCGAGCAGGGTTATCACGTCGATCGGCAACGCATCGGCATCCACCCAGATCGTCTCGCCGTCGCTCCCCACGAAAAAGCCGTTCGCCTCGCGGTGGGCGGGATCGATCGTCCGGCGCACGGTCGAGAGCGCGACCGATAGCCGGTTGCTCGCATCGGCCGGGTGCTCGTCCGGCCACAGCAGTCCGACCAGCGTCGACCGCGCCACAGCCGCACCGCGCCGCGCGATGAGGATCTTCAGCAGGTCGCGGGCCTTGCGCGAGGTCCACGCCGCACGCCGCCCATCGACGTCGGTCACCTCGAAAGTGCCGAGCACGCGCACGACCGGCCCGCTCACGGCGCGAGAGGGCGGCGGCGCGGGCAGGGTCGAGTGCACCTCGGCGGGGATCAGGTGATCCGCATCGACGGCACGCGCGGTCGCCGCCGCCTCGGCCTCGAGATCCTGGGCGGCTTCGCCACGCTCGCGCAGCAGCCGCGCCAGGTCGAACTGGGCCTGGGCGAGCCAGGGCCGCGCCCCCACCGCCGAGGTGAGGGCGATCGCCGTGCGGAAGTGGTGTTCGGCCTCGTCGTCGCGGTCCAGGATCCGGGCCAGCAGCCCCAGCGGCCGGGCCACCGAGCCGAAGCAGGCGATCCCCAGCCCGATCGGGACCAGACGCCCCGAGTACGGCAGCAGCTCCATGCGCAACGCCTCGGCCGCGGCCCGGTTCTCGACCAGGGCGGCGGTCTCTGCCAGCACGCACAGAGAGAGCAGCCAGTTGCGATCCCGGGGGATGCCGCTGAAGTCGCCCAGTCGCTCGAGCACCGCTGTGGCGAGTTCGCGCCTGCCGTCCCGCGCCCACAGCCGTGCCAGCACCGCCGACCACACCGGGGCATCCGGCTGCTGCTCCTGGGCGGACAGGTACAGGGCCTCGACCTCCGGCTCGCGGCCCTGCAGCCATCGCACGATCCCCAGCTGCCCGAAGTAGACCGAGTCGGTGTCGGGGTCGTTCTCGGCGCGACCGAGCTCCATCGCCTCGATGCATCGCGTCTCGGCGGCGTCGACCCGTCCGTCGAGGATTGCACGCATCGCCCGGAACCAGGCGATATGCCGGCGATCGCCGTCGTCGTCACCCGTTCGCTGCCGCGCCGCGACCTCGGCATCCACCGCCGCCATGTCGCCCGCCTCGACGAGGGAGCCGATCAGGATGAACGCCCCGAGCGCGCCGAGCGCCGGGTCGTCGATCTCCTCGGCAATCGACACGACCCGTCGCGAGATGGCGATCCGCTCGTTGAGCGTGTCAGGACCGAGGTCGGTGGCTGCGTAGGCGAGCAGGGGCTCGCCGTGATGCGCGGCGTCGGCCTCGTCGAGGGCGATGGCCATGCCGTGCTCCGCCGTCGCCCGTGCCGTGGGCATGTCGTCGGTGCCGAGCGCCGTGCCGCTCAGTGCCGCGCGCGCCAGCAGCCGTGCTCGGATCTCGACAGGATGCGCGCCGGCGCGAGCGGCGATGACTGCGCGCCGCCCGAGCTCCGCGATCCGCTCGCCGACGTAGCCGAAGCGGACGGGAGCGGCAAGCACAGCGGCAGCGAGCATATCCGGCGCCCCGTCCTGCTGCGCCAGCGCCCACGCGCGGTCGGTCGCCGCGTCGCATCGCGCGCGGTCCCCTCGTCGCGCGCTCGCCGCGATCTCGGCGAGCGCGCGGTCGAGGGCGCTTCCGTCGTCGTGCCTCCCGAGGGGGGCAGGCCCGGCGGGAGCCGGAGAGTTCGCGGTCATGAGGATAAACCTATCGATCACAGGATCGTCACACCGCCGTCGCTGAGATAGAGACCATGGACACACGTGCGCGACCGAAGCCCATCCTGCTCGCAACTCTCTCGATCACCGCCGTGCTCCTGCTCAGCGGCTGCGCGGGATCGGGGCCTGGAGATGCCGCCGAGCCGACGCCGTCTGAGACGGTGTCGGCCACCCCGGAGACACCCGCTCCGCAGCCCACCGAGACCCCCAGTGCAGACCCGACGCCGTCTGTCACGCCGACGCCGTCAGTCACGCCGACGGCCACCGCTCCAGCACCGACCCCGACCCCCAGCCCGACCCTCACGCCAACCGCAAGCCCTTCGCCCTCACCGACACCAGCCGTGCCAGCCGTGGCCGTGATCTCGCAGAAGTGCCTCTCGGGCAAGCTCACGGTGGGGATGACCGCCTCCTACGACAGCGGCTACAAGAAGGGCATCCAGAAGATCGTCGTGGAGCGCCCGAACGAGTACAACGCCTGGATCGCGGTCGAGGCGACGTGGCTCGGTGCCTACACGGGCAAAGGCGACGAGTGGACTGCGCAGCCGGCCGGCAGCAAGTCGCAGCGGTTCAAGGACGTGCTGCGCATCACGGTGACCGCCACCGGCGATGCCAAGAAGACGATCGAGGTGAGCATCACCGCGCCTTGCTGAGTCTCGCCTCGACTCGGAGAAGGTGGTCGGCAAGATCGTTCGTCCGCAACCATCAGCCGAACGTGTGCATGCATGCACATGCATGTGTATGATAGAGCCATGGCAACTCTGGAGAAGCGGGTGCAGGTGCTGTTCTCAACCGAGCAGTACGCACGGTTGGAGGCTGAGGCGAAGGCCGAGAGGATGAGCGTGGGGGCGTTTATCCGGGATGCGCTCGAGGAGCGGCTGGACCGCCGGCGCGCGGATGCGCAAGCGGCGCTGGAGCACCTGTTCGCCTGGGCGGACGAGAACCCCGGGCCTTCATTCACTCCCGAGGAGTGGCAGGAGCACAAGGAGGACCTGCTCAATCGCCCGTCGCTGCTTGAGATCTCATGAGGGATCGTGGCGGTCTGATAGGTGAGGATGCCGTCCTCGTGGACTCAAACATTGTGCTCCACGCGCTGGGTGATGCCCAGCCCCACCGAGAGCGATGCCAGGCCTTTCTGCGTGGTCTGTGGAGTGGTTCGGGACGGGCCTATGCGAGCACCGAAATGATCCAGGAAGCCGTCTACCATCGGATGAGAAAAGTAAGCAGGGCGGAGGCGGTTGCGAACGGGCGCGACCTGGTTCGCTCCTTCATCGTCCTGAACTTCGACCACGAGGTGCTGGCACTCGCCCTCGAACTGATCGAGCGCACGAGCATCCGCGGCCGTGACGCGGTCCATGCCGCGACAGCCCTCGCCTACGGGATCGAGAAGATCGCCTCATCCGATCCGGCGTTCGACGCCATCCCGGGCCTGACCCGGATCGATCCACTCGCGGTATCGGCGGCCTGAACGCAGAACGGCGCAGGATCGAGAGCGGCCGCTGAGCATTCCCCCTGGCGATAGACGCGCCCGGGTGTCACAATGGATGCTGGCGTGTTCGGATTGCCCCTTCCTCGTGGGAACAACGCACGGGTCGAAGGGCCGCCGAGCCTCTGGACAGCGTCCGCCGCATCTCACGAGGAGCACCATGGCAACGCCTGAAACCACCCTGTCCGCGGCATCCGCCCCGAGCCGCACCGCGCACCACCGCCGGTACCTGATGTGCCGCCCCGAGCACTTCACGGTGTCGTACACGATCAACCCGTGGATGGAGCCGTCCAAGCCGACCGACACCGCGCGCGCCCTCGCCCAGTGGCAGAAGCTCTACGACCTCTACCTCGAACTCGGCCACGAGGTCGAGCTGATCGAACCGCTGCCCGACTACCCCGACATGGTCTATACGGCCAACGGCGGCTTCCTCATCGACGGCATCGCCTACGGCCCGGAGTTCCGCTTCGTCGAGCGTGCGGGCGAGGCCCCGGCATTCATCCAGTGGTTCCGGGATGCCGGATTCGACGTGCGCGAGCCCGAGGAGGTCAACGAGGGCGAGGGCGACTTCCTCCTCGTCGGCGATACGATCCTGGCCGGTACGGGCTTCCGCTCCACCGGCGACAGCCACCGTGAGGTGGGCGAGGTCTTCGGCCGCGAGGTCGTCTCGCTGACCCTCATCGACCCGCGCTTCTACCACCTGGACACCGCGATCGCCGTGCTCGACCCGATCGAGGGCGTCGAGAACGGCGGCCCCGAGAAGGCGAACATCGCCTACCTTCCCGGCGCCTTCGACGCGGCGAGCCAGGCGATCCTCGCCGAGCGCTATCCGGACGCGATCCGCGTCGCCGACGAGGACGGGGCCGTCTTCGGGCTGAACTCGGCATCCGACGGGTACAACGTCATCATCTCGCCCCGGGCGACCGGGTTCGAGAAGCAGCTGCGCGAGCGCGGC
>CAZHML010000002.1:86747-90481 GCA_964533745.1 uncultured Microbacterium sp. | reverse complement strand
TGAGGCCGAGCAGGATGTGCTCGGTGCCGATGTAGTTGTGGCCCAGCTGCAGCGCTTCGCGCAGCGACAGCTCGAGCACCTTCTTGGCGCGCGGCGTGAACGGGATGTGACCGGTCGGCTGCTGCTGGCCCTGGCCGATGATGTCCTGCACCTGCTCGCGCACGGCATCCAGCGAGATGCCGAGGCTCTCGAGGGCCTTGGCGGCGACGCCCTCACCCTCGTGGATCAGCCCGAGCAGGATGTGCTCGGTGCCGATGTAGTTGTGGTTGAGCATCTTCGCCTCTTCTTGGGCGAGCACAACCACGCGACGGGCACGGTCCGTGAATCTCTCGAACATCGTCCACTCCTCCACGCGCCGAGTCTTCTGGCGCTTACGAACGACGATAACGACCCCCGGATGCCGGTATGCCCGTGTTCGCCGTCGGCGCACCGCCCCGGCCACGGCGCATAACTCAGGCAGATCGCCCACCTCGCGTCCCCGAGTGGCCGTTCCGACCGGATCTGCCTGAGTTGTGACCCCGGTCCGCCGACGCTTGACACGCGACAGCATCCGGCATATCGTTTTTCGATACCAACGATTATCGATATGGAGGATGCCATGGGCGCCCACACAGGCCGGACTGCGCGGCGCGGCGCACTCGTCGTCGCGCTGCTGATCGGCGGGCTGATCCTGCTGGGCGCCGCGATCACGGCGATCCCGCGGATCGGTCAGCTCTTCTCCGACTACTGGAACGGCCGCACGGGTCTGCTGACGGCGCGGGAGCCGCAGGTGCCGATTGCGGGCGAGATACCCGAGGTCGGCGGGGTGGACTACGCGGGCGCGCTGGTCTCGAGCGACGCTCCGCTGTTCGTGCCCCGCCTGCTGCAGGCCGTCGCCGAGGGCCTGGGCATCGCGGTGATCATCGCGGCGAGCCTGCTGATCGTGCTGCTTGCGGTGCGGCTGCTGCGGGGCCGGCCGTTCGCGCGGCTGCTCTCGTGGGGACTGGGAGCAGTCGGCGTGCTCGTGATCGCCGCCGCAGCGGTCGCACCCCAACTCGAGGCCCTCGCCGTCGGCATCGCCGTCGACGACCTCGGATACGCCGTGTACGGCGCCGAGCACGACGGCGTCCTCACCCCCGACGGACCCGACGCGCTCGAGCTGCCCCTGTGGGACGGGCTGTGGATCCTCGACCGCGTCGACCCGACGCTCCTGCTGCTGGGCATCGTGCTCGCCGTTCTCGGGCTGCTCGTCGCCGACGGCACGCGTCTGCAGCGCGACACGGATGGGCTGGTGTGACGTGGCGCCCTCCGTCGGCAAGCCAGACGAAGGTGTTCGCACGAGGACTTCGCAGACCAGCGCACTGGTGGGGATTCGAGTCGTCGCACGTGCGGTCGCCCTCGCATCAGCGGCCATCGGCGTGGCGTATGCGGCCATCTCGATTGTCGGACCGAGCGTGTGGGTGTTCTCGAACGATGGCTCCGGTGCGGGATCGTTCGTCACGATGCCGCTGGCGCTGCGCATGGTGCACGCCGGCGCTGGACTTCTCGGTTGCCTCGTGGTCACCGCTATCGCTCTGCTTCTCGTCGACCTCGCCGGGCAGATTCGTCCCCGAGTGAGCTTCACCGCCAGCCTGTCTCGCACGACGTGGGCGCTCGCGTTGACGGTCGGCATCGGACCATGGCTCGCGCAGATCGCCGCGAGTCTCGCCCGGTGGTCCTGGGTCGTCCACCCTGACGGGCCCGCTCATGGCACTGACCCGTCATCGCTCCCCATCGAGTGGAACCTCGGACTGCACACGTTCACCCCGAACTGGCCCCTCCTCGGTGTCGCGATCGTTCTGGCCATGCTGGCCTGGATCGTGCAAGCAGGAGAGCGCATGCAGCACGATCTGGAGGGCCTGGTGTGAGTCCCGCCGACGACGACGAGGTCACCGGCATCCACTGCCGGCTCGACGAGCTGCTCGCGGAGCGCGACATGACCCTGACGCGGCTCTCGGAGATCGTCGGGGTGTCGGTCGTGAACCTGTCGATCCTCAAGAACGACCGCGCTCGCGCGATCCGCTACTCGACGCTCTCGGCCATCTGCCGCGCCCTCGACTGTGAGATCGGCGACCTGCTCGTCCGCGCGGACTGAGCCTTGCCGCCCGCCCCGTCAGTGGATCGGGATCGCACCCGGGCCGGCATCGCCGGGGGCGGCGCCGAGGGCGCCCAGGCTCAGGGTCGCGTCGCGCGAGACCTCGCCGTCGACGGCGACGACCGCCAGGCGGGGCGCCATGTCCATCGTGCACACCTGGTCGGCCGCCTGCGGCGCGAACGAGACGACGACCTCCGTCGGCGTCTGGGCCACGGCCGACTGCACGACGGGAGCGCACGACGACGATCCCCACGTCACGAAGGCGACGACGCCGTCGTCGATCCATCCGGCCGACGGCGTGTAGTCCTCGACCGGGCCACCGGTGTACGGATCGAGCGTCGTCTCGCCGAAGGCCGTGCCCAGAGTCACCTGGATGCCGATTCCCTCTGCCGCATCGGCGCCTTCGGGCGTTCCCACCAGCACGGGCTGCGGCACCAGATCGCCGTCGCAGCCCTTCGCCGCCTCGGGGTTCTCCTCCAGCGACACGACGACGACGCCACCGTCGAGCACGACGTCGTCGAGGGACGGCAGGCAGCTCGGAGTCGAGCTGCCGTAGGTCACGACCGCGATCAGCGATCCGCCCGCGAGCCAGCCGGCATCCACCTGCAGCCCCGAGCCCGGGACCGAGTCCTCAGGGGCACCGGCGCCCGGAATCAACGATCCCGGATCGGTCGACCGGTGCGTTCCGCAACCGGCCAGCGCGAGCCCCACCACCGCGAGTCCGGCCAGCGCGAGTCCAGCGAGTCGACGACGCATCGACGGATCCTTTCGTTCGAGGGATGCCACGGCATCCACTCTGTCAGTGTCGCCGGCCCGGCGACCGTCTCACTGCAGCGCCGAGGTCAGCCGGGCGAGGTTGTCGAGCACCGTCGAGCGCAGCGGCTGCTGCGACCACTCCTCGCGCGTCAGCTCCCGCGAGTCGGCGCGGTACTGGTCTTCGACCGCACGCAGCTGCAAGGCCGCCACCTCGCCGCGCACCAGCAGCGACATCTCCATGTTCAGACCGAAGGATCGCATGTCCATGTTGCTCGACCCGATCACCGCGACCTCGTCGTCGATCGACATCGACTTGGAGTGCAGGATGTACGGCCGCTTGTACATCCAGATCTTCACGCCCGCCCGCAGCAGCGCCTCGTAGTAACTGCGCTGGGCGTGGTAGACCATGGCCTGATCGCCCTCCTCCGAGACGAACAGCTCGACGTGGATGCCGCGCTGGCACGCCGTCTGGATGGCCGTGAGCAGCCCTTCGTCGGGCACGAAGTACGGGCTGACGATGATGATCTTGCGCTGCGCGGCGAACAGCAGGCCCATGAACAGCTTGAGGTTGTTCTGGAACTCGAAGCCGGGCCCGGAGGGGATGATCTGGCAGTCCAGGTCGCCCGACCCGGGCTGCACGTCGAACAGCTCGATGCCCTCGACGATCTCGTCGGTCTCGCTGAACCAGTCGCTGAGGAACACGGCGTTGACGGATGCCACGACGGGCCCGTCGATGCGCACCATCATGTCGACCCAGTGCAGTCCGCGCTTGATGTTCTTGGGCAGGTTGTAGGTCGAGTCGGTGACGTTCTGCGAGCCGGTGAAGGCGACGCGGCCGTCGATGACGAGCAGCTTGCGGTGGTTG
>CAZHML010000002.1:0-86737 GCA_964533745.1 uncultured Microbacterium sp. | reverse complement strand
GCGCTGGTACTTGCCCTTGAGGGGCTGCACGGGAAGCATCAGCTGCCACCGCGCGCCCATGGCGTCGAGCCGGCGCACGGTCTCTTTGTAGAACGGCTTGCTGCGGTTGGCCCAGTGGTCCAGCAGCACGCGCACCGTGACGCCGCGCGCGGCGACCTCTTCGAGCGCCTGGAAGAAGCCGTCGGTCGCCTCGTCGGCCTGCAGGATGTAGCACTCCACGTGCACGTAGTGCTGGGCGTCGCGGATCGCCGACGCCATCGCGTCGAGGCTGTCCTGATAGTCCGCGATCATGGTGGCGCCGTTGTCGCCGGCGATCGGCATCGCGCCCAGGTTGCGGTTGAGTCGCACGAGCGAGCGGAACCATTCGGGTGCGTTCGGGCGCAGGGTGCCGAAGTCGAGGCCTCGACTGGTCTCACGGATGTAGTCGTTGATCTGCTGCTGCTTCTTGCGGCGCTTGCGCGGCAGGCGCGGGTTGCCGATCAGCAGGAACAGCAGCACGCCGATGAACGGGATGAAGTAGATCGCCAGCAGCCAGGCCATCGCCGCCGTGGGGCGCCGATTGCGGGGGATGACGATGATCGCGACGATGCGGATCGTCAGGTCGACCGCCATCAGCAGGACGACCCACCAGGTCCATGTCCAGTCGATGGTGATGCTCAGCACGGGTGCGCCCCCAGAGTTCGGTTGCGCTCAGCGTATCGGGGGCGGCGGTCAGCGCGCGGGTTCGTCACCCGCGGCGGGTGCCAGACCGCGCTTGGCGCGCTCCTCGGCCTCGATCCGGGCGTGGACACGACGCTCGTTGCGATCCATGCGCAGGATCGACCGCATCACGAAGATGAACAGCGAGAGCACGACCACGGTCGGCGCGAGCGACCAGACGACGGCAGCCCAGTAGTCGGTGTCCATGGCATCCATCGTACGCCGCCGTTTCCTCCCCAACCCCCGAATCCGGATGCCGAGACGATCCACCCTGTGGATGACGCGATCCGGGCCGATCGGCTTGCCACCCTCGGGGGATGACCACCACAGTGAAAGCCGCCGACGCGGCACAGTTCCTCACTCTCGTGCCCGGCCTGCTGGGCTACACCCCGACCCGCAGCATCGTCATCGTCCCGATGTCGCGGGCACGCAGTCTGGGCGCCATGCGCCTCGATCTGCCGCCCGGCGACGACCCGGGGCTGCTCGATTCGGTCGCCTCGACGGTGCTCGGCATGGTGTGCCGGATGCCCCGTGCCGACGGACTCATGGCCGTCGCCTACACCGATGAGGGCAGCGACCCCGACCTGCCGCACGCGCGGCTGGCCGAAGCGCTCGGCCGCGCCGCCGACGCGGCCGGACTCGAGCTGCGCGACATGCTCGTCGTCGGAGCCGACGGCTGGGGCTCGCACTGCACCGACTCGACGACCGTGCACCCGCTGTCGCAGCTGATCGGCACCGGTGTCCCCGGGCTGCCCGAGGTGCAGGGCGACCAGTCCACCGGCGCGGTGCTGCCCGCGTCCTCGGCGGCCGACCGACGGCGCGTGGGCGCCGCGCACCGCTCGCTGCGCACCGCGCTGACGGTGCTGTGCGGCGCGCCGAGCGAGATGGCTCGCGCCTCGCGGGTCGATCCGGCCGCGCTCGAGGCGGCGTGCGAGCTCGACGACCTGCCGCGGCTGTTCGAGCGCGCGCTGCGGTGGGATGCCGCCGACCTCGCGCCGATGCGCGCTGCCATGCTCGGGTGGTGCCTGGCGCGCCCCGCGCTGCGCGACGTCGCACTGGTGCAGTGGGCCAGCGACATCGTCGGCGGCGAGGACGCGATGGAGGCGCAGCGACGCTGGGAGGACGGCGAGGAGTACCCCGCCGACCTCGCGGCGATCATGTGGGGCGAGACGGCACGGCCCGAGCCGGAGCGCCTCGAGACCGCGCTGCGACTGGCGCGCCACGTCGCGGTGCTGACGGCGAAGCGGCGCCGCGCGGGCGTGCTCGCGGTATGCGCCTGGCTGTCGTGGGCGCTGGGCCGGTCGACTCACGCCGAGCGCTATGCGGCCATGGCGCAGGAGATCGAGCCAGAGCACGGCCTGGCCGAGATCGTGCGCTCGTTCGTCGCGTCCGCTCACCTGCCCGACTGGGCGTTCCAGCGCTGAGCAATCGTCCCGCGACGGCCGCTCGCCCGGCGTCACGCGGGAGCTCACCGACCGTCCGCCGGCGCCACATCGCGGGTGCTTCCTCACCCATGCGCGTTTCGACGCCGATGAGCCACGACGGCTACTTGACGAGCGGGAAGAGGATCGTCTCGCGGATGCCGAGGCCCGTCACGGCCATCATGAGGCGATCGATGCCCATGCCCATGCCGCCGGTGGGCGGCATGCCGTGCTCGAGTGCGCGCAGGAACTCCTCATCGACGCGCATCGCCTCGTCGTCGCCGCGGGCGGCGAGCTTCGCCTGCTCGACGAAGCGCTCCCGCTGGATGACCGGGTCGACCAGCTCGGAGTAGCCGGTGGCCAGCTCGAAGCCGCGCACGTACAGGTCCCACTTCTCCACGACGCCCGGGATCGAGCGGTGCTCGCGCACGAGCGGGCTCGTATCGAGGGGGAAGTCCATGACGAACGTCGGCCGGTCGAGCGCGGGCTTCACGAAGTGCTCCCATAGCTCCTCGACGAGCTTGCCGTGCGTGGCGTGCGGCGGGATGTCGACGCCGGCCTGCTCGGCGAGGGCAGTCAGCTCTGCCAGCGACGTCTCGGGCGTGACCTCCTGGCCCGCCGCCGCTGAGAGCGACTCGTACATCGAGATCCGCTCCCAGTCGCCGCCGAGGTCGTACTCGGTGCCGTCGGCCCAAGTGACCCGCGTGGACCCGGCGACCGCGATGGCCGCGTTCTGCACGAGCTCCTGGGTGAGGTCGGCGACGCCGTTGTAGTCGGTGTAGGCCTGGTAGAACTCGAGCATCGCGAACTCGGGGCTGTGCGTGGAGTCCGCCCCTTCGTTGCGGAAGTTGCGGTTGATCTCGAAGACGCGCTCGATGCCGCCCACGACCGCACGCTTCAGGAACAGCTCGGGCGCGATCCGCAGGAAGAGCTCGGTGTCGAAGGCGTTCGAGTGGGTGACGAAGGGGCGCGCGGATGCCCCGCCGTGCTGCACCTGCAGCATCGGCGTCTCGACCTCGACGAAGCCGTGCCGGGCGAAGGTCTGCCGCAGGCTCTGGTTGACCTTCGCGCGGGCGAGCACGGTCTGGCGCGCCTGGTCGCGCACGATGAGGTCGAGGAAGCGGCTGCGCACCCGCGTCTCCTCGCTGAGCTCGGCATAGACGTTCGGCAGCGGCAGGATCGCCTTCGAGGCGATCGCCCACTCCGCCACCATGATCGACAGCTCGCCGCGACGGCTGGAGATCACCTCGCCCCGCACGAAGACGTGGTCGCCGAGGTCGACGAGATCCTTCCAGGCGGCCAGGGACTCCTCTCCCACGGAGGCCAGCGACACCATCGCCTGGATGCGCGAGCCGTCACCGGCTTGCAGCGAGGCGAAGCAGAGCTTGCCCGTGTTGCGGCTGAAGACCACACGCCCCGCGACCCCCGCGATCACACCCGTCTGCGCATCGGCCTCCAACTCGCCATACTCCGCGCGCAGCTGCGCGATGGTGTGCGTGACCGGGACCGTGACGGGATAGGCACCGCCGGCAGCATCCGCCCGCTCGCGCAGCAGGCGCTCGCGCTTGGCTAGGCGCACGGCCTTCTGCTCGAAGACATCCTCCTCGAAAGGGGAGTCTTCGGAATCAGGGCGGGGCGCGGCGGACGCGTCGTTCATGGGGCTCCTCGGAAGTCCTCGCCAGTTTACCGGGGCGAGAACGGGTGACCACAGCGAGCAGGATCGCTACCCTCGGAGTATGGGCGCAAGAATCGGATCCCGGATCGCCGCGTTCTGCGGCGCGATCCTGGCCCTGCTCGGTGTCGCGATCCTCTCAGCCCCCACCGCCGACGCCGGCGTCGAGGACTTCTCCTACGCCTCGTGGACCTCGGACTACGTGATCACCATCGATGCGGACGGCCGATCCCGCGCGCGGGTGATCGAAACCCTTGTCGCGCGTTTTCCGGAGTACGACCAGAACCGGGGGATCGTCCGCGGGCTCGAAGAGCGATTCGAGGGTGCCGACCTGCAGCTCAGAGTCATCTCGATCACCGACGAGCACGGTGCCAGGGTTCCTTATGACACCGATAGCGACGAGGGGACCCTCTACCTGCACCTCGGCACCGACGACTACGTGCACGGCCTGACCACCTACGTCATCGAGTACGAGATGCGCGACGTCATCATCGCCACCGACGCCGGCGTCGACGAGTTCTACTGGAACCTGCTCCCCCTGCGCAGCCGCCAGCCGATCGAGGCCTTCGCGGCCACGATCACCTTCTCGCCCGAGTTGAGCGCGCAGCTCACCGGCGCGGCCGCCTGTTATGAGGGCTACTCCGGTTCGGACCTGCGCTGTCCGCTGGCCGGTCCCGGAGCGACCGACACCGGAGCCCGCTTCACCGTCGCGGGGACCAACCTGCCCCCGGGCTACGGCTTCACGGTTGCGATCGCCCTCACCACTGACACCGTGGTCCAACCGCCCGCGCGGATCGCGAACCCGATGACCGACGTCGCGCCGTTCGTCCTGCTCGGCGGCGGGGCGGTGACGGCGGTCGGCGGCACGGTCGCGCTCTCGCAGTTCCGCCGTCGAAAGCGCACCGCAACGGGAATCGTGATCGCCCAGTACGATGTGCCGGAGAACCTTCCGCCGCTGATCGCCGCCGCACTCACACCCGGTGCGCGCAGCGTCATCCCGGCGCAGATCGTGCACCTGGCCGTCGGCGGCGTGCTGCGGATCGAAGAGGGCACGGATCCCCGTAGCCCTCAGCTTCGGTTGCTCGACCCCGCCCGAGTCGGCGATCCTGTCGATGCGCGACTGCGCGACGCCCTGTTCCCGGGGGGATCCGCCGGGGACGCCATCGTGCTCCCGCGCACCAGCGACTCCTTCGCCACGACGATGCGCGCGCTGCAGGCGGACGGCGTGACCGAGGCGAGCCGTCGGGGCCTGCTCATCAGGGAGCGCAGCCGAGGTGCGAGCATCCTGCGTTGGGTCACCGTCGGGCTCGTCCTCGGCGCGATCCTGCTCGGCGTCGTGGCGATGATCCTCGACAAGCAGGATGCCGGCTCGCTCACCTTCTTCGCCTGCTTCGCGGGCGTCTTCATCCTGGGTTTCGCCGCCAGCTCCGCCGCCCGGCACCGCGTGCACTCCCCGACAGGTGCCGAAACCTACGAGTACCTGCAGGGCGTACGCGAGTTCATCCGCGTGGCTGAGACCGACCGGCTCCGGATGCTGCAGTCCCATCACGGTGCCGAACGTTACCGCCAGGGCAGTATCGAGGTCGTGCACCTGTACGAACGGCTGCTGCCCTACGCGATGCTGTTCGGCGAGGAACGCAGCTGGGGCCGAGTGCTCGAGGTGGCCTACGCCTCCGCGCGCACCTCGTCGACCTGGATGGGCCATGGCGGCACCAGTGGCTTCTCGTCGGGGCTGTCGTCGTTCTCATCCGGGGCGCAGTCGGCATCGAGCTACTCGAGTTCGAGCAGCGGCGGCTCATCCGGTGGCGGGTCCTCGGGCGGCGGAGGCGGCGGAGGCTCCTCCGGGGGGCGCTGACCTGGGCCGCCGCCCGGGTGTCGACCCGACGTTTTCGCCCGTGGAGGCAGGCCACATGGCGACCGCGAGCGCTACCCTCGAAGCATGCGCGCACCGACGAAGCATCGGGCCACGGCCCTGTGGGGGATCCTTCTCGCCGTGCTCGGGATGTCGCTGATCCCGAGCACCGTTGCCAGCGCCGATGTGAACGACTTCTCGTATGCACTCTGGTCGAGTGAGTACCAGATCTCGCTGGATGAAAGCGGACGCGCCCACGCGCACGTCACCGAGACGCTGGTCGCCCGCTTTCCCGACTACGACCAGAACCGCGGCATCGTGCGGGGGCTGACCACCGAGTACCTGGATGCGAACATCCATCTGCGTGTGCTGTCGATCACCGACGAGCACGGCGTGCCCGTGCCGTACACGACCCAGCGCGCCGATGACATGCTCTACCTGTATCTCGGCACCGACGACTACGTGCACGGCCCGACCACCTACGTCATCGAGTACGAGATGCGCGACATCATGCTCGCCGCGACAGAGACGCAGGCCGACGAGTTCAACTGGAACTTCCTCCCGCTCTACAGCACGCAATGGATCGAGACCTTCGAGGGCAGCGTCACCTTCTCGCCCGAGCTCACCGCCCAGCTCACTGGTAACGCCGCCTGCTACGAGGGCTACTACGGCACCTCGGACAGGCGCTGCTCGCTCTCCGGACCGGTGATGATCGGGCAGTCCGCACGATTCGACGTCTCCGCCACCGATCTGCCGCCGACATACGGCATCACCGTCGCGGTCGGCTTCACCCAGGGGACGGTCACCCAGCCGTTCTCGCGGGTCGGGAGTGCCCTGACGGATGAAGGGCCGTACTGGCTGCTCGGCGGGAGCGCCCTCGCGGCCACCGGCGGGGGCATCGCCCTGGCCTTCTCGCGCCGCCGGGCGCGCACCGCCACGGGCATCGTCGTCGCGCAGTACGAAGTTCCTGACGACCTGCCGCCACTGGTGGCCGCCCCCATCTATCCGGGTGCGCGCAATCCCATCCCCGCCCAGATGGTGCACCTGGCCGTGCGCGGCGTCCTGCACATCGAGAGCCTCTCGAAGAAGGCCCGCCCCCGGTTGCACCTGATCGATCCGGATCGCACCGGCGACCGGCTCGACGGCCAGATGCGCGACAAGATCTTCACCGGTACCGACACCGCCGTCACCCTGCCTTCGAACAGCCAGAGCTTCGCAAACAATATGCGCTCTCTCACCGCCGCCGGAGTGAAAGCGGCGATCGATCGCGGGCTGCTGGTGAAAAGACGCAGTGCGGGCGCGAGATTGGCGCTGTGGATCACGCTGGGCATGGTCGGTCTCTCGGTGCTGATCGCGATCGTCAGCGCGATCCTCGGTCGTCCAGAGGCCGGGACGGCTATCTTCATCACCGTCGGTGTCGGCATCCTGGTGCTGATCTTCGCACTGGCCTTCGACACCAAGCACCACATGCACACGCCGAAGGGTGCCGCCGCGTACGAGCACCTCTCTGGCGTTCGCGAGTTCATTCGCGTCGCCGAGGCCGACCGGCTCCGGATGCTGCAATCGGTGACGGGTGCGGAGCGCTACCAGGCGGGCTCGATGGAGGTCGTGCATCTGTACGAGCGACTGCTGCCCTACGCCATGCTCTTCGGGAATGAGAAGAGCTGGGGGCGCGTGCTCGAGGTGACCTACCAGTCCTCGCAGAGCAGCCCGGTATGGCTCGGCACGAGCAACTCGTTCAGTTTCTCGTCCCAGCTGTCGTCCTTCTCGACGACCACGCGCGCGGCCTCGTCGTATACGCCCCCGTCAAGCGGCGGCTCGGGCAGCTCATTCAGCGGCGGCTCCACCGGCGGGGGCTTCTCCGGCGGGGGCGGAGGGGGCGGGTTCTCCGGCGGCCGCTGAAAAGTCAGTTGGGGTCTGTCGGGGGCGTGACGCGGGGTGCGAATGAGGGTCGCTGGGCCTCAAACCGAGCGATGGCATCCTCGTGGGTCAGAGTCACATCGATGTCATCGAGGCCCGCCAGAAGGCGCTCTCGTGTGTAGCCGTCGATGTCGAAAGACATCTCAGCACCTGTAGCGGTACGCACGACTTGAGACTCGAGATCCACGGTGAGACGCGAACCGGGTTCCCTCTCCAGCACGTCCCAGAGCGCCTCGACTCCTTCTTGTTCGAGCTGCGCCGTCAGCAGACCAGACTTCGCGGAGTTGCTGCGGAAGATGTCCCCGAAGCGCGGTGAGATCACGACGCGAAAGCCATAGTCCTGCAGCGCCCAGACGGCGTGTTCGCGTGAGGAGCCGGTACCGAAGTCGCGACCGGCGACAAGGATGCTCGCTCCGGCATACCGCGGATCGTTCAGCACGAACTCCGGATGCTCCCGCCACGAGGCGAACAGCCCGTCTTCGAATCCGGTGCGCGTGATCTTCTTCAGGAAGGGGGCGGCGATGATCTGGTCCGTGTCCACGGTACTGCGTCTGAGCGGCGCGGCAACCCCGCTGTGCACGAGAAACTTCTCCATGGTTCAGACTCCTCTCCGGAGATCTTCCGGCGAACCCAGCCGACCGAGCACCCCTGTCGACGCCGCGACCGCGGGAGAGACGAGATGGGTGCGACCACCTCGACCCTGCCGCCCTTCGAAGTTCCGGTTCGACGTCGAGGCACACCGCTCGCCTGGTGAGAGCATGTCGGGATTCATACCGAGGCACATCGAACACCCTGCCCCTCGCCACTCCGCGCCAGCATCGAGAAACACCCGGTGGAGCCCTTCGGCCTCGGCTTCCAGCCGTACTCGGGTCGAACCCGGAACGACGAGCATTCTGGTCCCCGCCGCCAGACGGTGTCCGCGCAGGACTTCAGCGGCGGCGCGGAGGTCCTCGATCCTGCCGTTCGTGCACGATCCGATGAACACGACATCCACGACGATGTCGCGCATCGCCGTGCCCGCATCCAGCGCCATGTACTCGAGTGCGCGCTCGGCCGCCATCCTATCGATGGGATCGGCGAAGTCGTCCGGAGACGGCACGACGCTGTTCAGCGGCACGCCCTGCCCCGGATTGGTACCCCACGTGACGTAGGGGCTGAGATCAGAGACGTCGAGTCTGATGGTCTTGTCGAAGGCGGCACCCTCGTCGGTTGCAAGGGATCTCCAGTACTCGATCGCACGATCCCACTCCGCCCCCTCCGGCGCATGAGGACGCCCCTTGAGGAAGGCAAAGGTCGTCTCGTCGGGCGCGATCATGCCTGCCTTTGCGCCCCACTCGATCGACATATTGCAGATCGTCATGCGGCCCTCCATGGAGAGCTCCCGCACCGCCTCCCCCCGGTACTCCACGACATAGCCCTGACCGCCGTTCGTACCTTCCTGGGCGATGAGCGCGAGGACGAGGTCCTTCGGGGTGACATCGGCAGGTGGACGACCGACGAACTCGACCGCGAGAGTCTTCGCGCGCGACTGCGCGAGAGTCTGGGTGGCGAGCACGTGCTCGACCTCGCTGGTGCCGATCCCGAAGGCGAGTGCCCCGAAGGCACCGTGAGTCGCGGTGTGCGAGTCACCGCAGACGATCGTCATTCCCGGCTGGGTGAGCCCCAGTTGAGGACCGACGACATGAACGATGCCCTGCTCCACATCCCCGAGAGGGTGCAGCAGCATGCCATACTCGCTGGCATTGCTGCGAAGCGCCTCGATCTGTGCCCGCGAGGTCGGATCGGCGATCGGTCGGTCAAGACCGGTCGTCGGAACGTTGTGATCCTCTGTCGCGAGCGTCAGATCACGCCTTCGGATGCCGCGCCCCGCCATCCGAAGTCCGTCGAACGCCTGCGGACTGGTCACCTCGTGAACGAGGTGGAGATCGACGTACAGCAGATCCGGAACGCCGTCCTCACGGTGGACGACGTGGTCCTCCCAGACCTTCTCAATCAGCGTTCGTTTCACCTCAGATGCTCCTCACCGTCGTACGTGTGGGTGCCGTGGCGCGATATCGCCCCGGCACCCACACGCGGACATCAACGCGGAACGTTGTCCGAAGTGACGTCGGCCACGTACATGTGAGCGGGATAGTGACTGAACATGTACTCCGGCTTCGCCTCCGAAAGTGCCAACTGAGGCGTCACGCCGCATCCCCAGAAGACGGGAACATCGCCCTCCTCGAAGACGGGGACATCCCCATAGTCGGGTTTGCTGAGGTCGACGCCGATCAGGGAGGGGTCTCCGATGTGCAAAGGAGATCCGTGCCCCCAGGGGTAGCGCGAAGTGACCTCGACGGCCCGCGATACGAGGTGTCCGGGGATCGCCCGGACACTCGCGACAACGGGACCGGCGAACTGGCCGGCCGGCGCGCAGGGGATATCAGTGATGTACACACCCGGTGTGCTTCCCTGCGCATGGTGACGCATGGGCACGCCGTTGTTGATGAGCGCCTGCTCAAACGTGACGCTGCAGCCGAGAAGGAAGGTGACCGCATCGGGTCGCCAGTAGTCGCGCAGTGATGTCGGCGTGGCCACCAGCTCTCCCTTCTCGAACACGCAGTATCTGGAGATGTCGTCACGGATGTCTGATCCGGCCGAGACCGTGTTGATGATCGGATCTCCAGGTTCAGAGACATGGATCACGGGGCACGGCTTGGGGTTGCGCACGCAATAGAGCAAGAAGTCGAATGCGTACTTTTCCGGCAGGATCGCGACGTTGGTGTGCAGATACCCGAGGCCCAGCCCGACTGTGGTGTCGAGCCAGAGTCCGTCTGCCATCGCCTTCCGTAGATCGGCAGGCGAGAGCTTCGCGGCATCCTCGCGCGTCATCATCTCCTGGGTCACTTGGCGTTCACCGTCAATCTGTAGATGAACAACTCCCCGGAGGGCGTGTGGACATATCCCGAGACATGCTGAGGCATCGCCAACACGTGCGAGCGGTCCGTGAGGTAGATGAGGTTGGTCTCATTCACCATCAGGTCTGACGCCTCCGCAAGCAGGTTGTCAAGCTCCGGCCCGGGCAGGAGCACCGCTACCTTGGACACGATCTCATCGAAACGTGCGTTCTTCCACCCCTGCGTGTTGAGGAAGCTCTCAGAACCACTGTAGAGCTGCATCGAATAGTAGGGGGCGGCAAGAGCGGGCGGCTCCAGTTGCAGCATCGCGGTGAAGCTGCGCTCGTTGAACATCGTGTTGAAGTCCGTCGAGCTCGCGACGGTGGTGATCTTCACATCGATGCCAACGGCCGCGAGCATTTCACTGACCTGGATGGCAACCGCCTCTGCATGAGCACCCGGGCGACCCGGGTTCATCAGCAGTTCGAAGCTCAGACCCTCCGCGTACCCGGCCTCTGCGAGCAGACGCGCGGCCTCGGTGGGGTCATACTGGAACTTCGCTGAGGAGGGGAACTTCGCCGTGTCCCAGAACACGTCGCTCACGCCGTGGCTCGAGGGAGTTGCGAACCCGCGATACGCACCAGCAGCCAGCGCGTTGCGGTCGATCGCGAGCGATACAGCCTTTCGCACGAGCGGGTTGTCGAACGGTGCCACGGTGTGGTTGATGTGGATCGTGTCGCGGTTCTGCGAGCGGGCCTTCAGCACGTCGAAGCCCGCCTGGCTCGAGAGCGACTCGTACTCCTGGAAGGTGAGTCGCTCCGCATAGTCGACGCTGCCGGAGCGAACGAGCTGAGAACGGGTCGACGACTCAGGAATCGCACGGAAGATCAGCCTGTCAACGTTGCCGCGAGATGCCTTGTCCCAGTAGTTCTCGTTGGCGGTGTAGACGATCTCCTGACCGGGGTCGAAAGATTCGAGCACCCAAGGACCATAGAAGGCGAGGTTTTCCTTCAGCCACTCCTTCGCCCACGGGTCCTCAGTAGTGGCATGCTCGAGAACCGTCTTGGAGTCGTAGATGTTGAACAGGAGGTAGGTGAACAGCGCGAGATCGAGTGAACGACGCTGCTTGATGTGGAAGCGAACGGTCATGCTGTCGATCGCCTCGACGAAGTCAGGACGATCGAACGACCCCACTGTGTCAAGCAGCAGAGCATAGATCGGCGAGACTTCAGCACCGCGCTTGAACGTCCAGACAACGTCGTCGGCGTTCAACTCATTGCCGGCGGCACTCATCACACCTTTGCGCAGGTGGAAGGTGATGCCGGTGTCGTCAAGGTCCCACGACTCCGCCAGCCCGGGCTCGATTTCGTCGAGGCCCTGGAGGTGGTCCAGGCCAGCACCCGGCACATCGCGGGAGTACTGGACGAGGCGGCTCTCGTTCTCATAGCCCTGAAGCCAGGTCGAGTCGCCCTGATAGGTGGCCATGAAGTCGAGCGAAGTAGGTACTGCGGGGGTAGCAAAGATGAAGTCCTCTGACGTCGAGGGCTCTTGCGGGTCGCTGCCTCCTGTACAGGCGGTCAGCAGGAGGGCTGCGGTCGTGAGGATCGCGACCTGATAGCCGAGTTTACGGATCATTAGACACTCCTCGATGGGGTGGTGTGGACACTGCAGAGCTGTGCCCTTGGTTGAGACCACGATAGCGACTTTTCACTCTTTTGTATACAACAAAGTCATAACGCATGCCGCGGAGGGCAGGACTGGGTGACGCCTCGGCCATACCGATGCCTCGAATATCGCCTGAAAACCGGCTATCAACGGCAACCGTCAGTCAAGCAACACTTCGTCGCTCCCGGAAAGAGACTGCTTCTTGCACTAGAAACGCAGCCGTCTTGTATGCAAGAATGAGATCGTCGGCTCTTCTAGGGAACAGAGATCCAATGAATGACAGCACAACCTCGCACGAGACGCGACCGCGCGAACTCCTTGCTGCCCTGGGCGTGGAGCCGGGCGCTCTGAGCGGAGTGCGTGTCATCGAGGCGGGTCAACTCATCGCGGGTCCGTTCGCGGGTCAGCTCATGGCTGACCTGGGGGCTGAGGTCATCAAGATCGAGGATCCTCAGCGCGGCGACCCTATGCGGTCTTGGGGACGTGAACTCCCCGAAGGGCACTCGCTCTGGTGGGCAGTGGTCGCCCGAAACAAGCACTCCGTCACTCTGAACCTCAGGGATCCCGAGGGGCAACGGATTGCGCATCAGCTCATCGACACCGCAGACGTGCTCATCGAGAACTTCCGCCCTGGAACTCTCGAAAGGTGGGGCCTCGGCTACGACATCCTTTCGGCCAGCAACCCAGGCCTCGTCGTGGCTCGCGTATCTGGCTTCGGACAGAGCGGCCCATACTCGTCCCGTGCCGGCTACGGCGCGATCGGCGAGGCGATGGGAGGCTTGCGCTACATCACAGGCGATCCGTCCACTCCCCCCAGTCGCACCGGGATCTCGATCGGTGACTCGTTGGCGGCGATCTTCGCCACCATCGGAACGCTCGCTGCACTCCTGGAACGCGGACGATCCGGACTCGGCCAGCTCGTTGACTCCTCGATCTACGAAGCTGTTCTCGCGCTCAGCGAGTCACTCGTCTCCGAGTTCGACGTAAGTGGATACATCCGCGAGCGAAGCGGATCGATCCTTCCCAACGTCGCTCCGAGCAATGTCTACAAAGCAAAAGATGGTATCTGGCTCTTGATCGCGGCCAACCAGGACTCCGTCTTCGAGCGCCTCTGCGTCGCGATGCGCCGACCGGACCTCTCCGTCGACGAGCGATATGTCTCGCATGTCGCCCGCGGACGACACCAGGCCGAACTCGACGATCTCATCGCGGCCTGGGCCGCGCACTACGACAGCATCGAGCTCGAGAAGACCCTCAGCGACCACGGGGTTCCGACCGGGCGCATCTACCGCGCACCCGAGATGCTCGCAGACCCTCATTTCCAGCAGCGCGAATCGATCGTGCGCATCGAGCACCCCTCCCTCGGGCCGATCGCGATGCAGAACGTCGCACCGCGACTGTCCCGCACTCCGGGGCGCGTGCGCACCGTTGGTCCCGCACTCGGTGAGCACACGGATATCGTCCTACGCGATATCCTCGGCTACGATGCCGAGCGAGTGCAGAGCCTGCGCGATTCTGGCATCGTCTAGAGCCGCCCTCGCACAGGCGCGAGGGACCAGAGTCAGAAAAGAGGCTTCGCGTGTCACAAGGTTCGAGCGCATCGACCAGCACGAGCGGCGCAATAGATCGCGCCTACGAAGGCTTACGACAATTCATCGCCAATGGCGACGTCCCGGACGACGGCAGGTTGCGTGAGGAGATGCTGGCGACAGCGCTCGATGTCAGTCGCACCCCTGTCCGCGACGCCCTGCGACGACTCGAAGCCGAGGGTGTCGTCCGTCTACTGCCCAAGCGCGGGGCGGAGCTGATTCGCTACTCGACTGCGGATCTGGAGAACCTGTTCATCGTGCGTGCACAGCTCGAGCCCTATGCCGTACGCCTCGCTGTCTCCCGCCTCACACAGGACGATCTCGACCATCTGAGCGACCTGGCCGCCGCGATGGAAGCTCTTGACCTCACGAGCGAGGTAGAAGCTCTCGACCGGCTCAACAGGCAGTTCCACGACGTGTTCCTCGAAGCGACCGGAAACCCCGCCCTCGTCAGCGCCATCCGTCTCGTCGTGCTCCCGGTCGTCGTGCGTCGCACCTTCGACACCTATTCCGTCGCGGAGCGCCGCCGTAGCCTGGCGCATCACAACGAAATACTTGCCGCTGCCAAAGCACGCGACCCGGAGTGGGCCGAAGCGGCGATGGCCGTGCATGTCCAAGCCGCGCGCAACACGGTACTGCGCGCAACAGGCGGGGAGAACGAGCTAGGGCGCTCCCAGGAGGCCGAGCAGGCCATCCACCCGCGGGGAGCTCGGTAGCCCTTCGACAGCCGCGGCAATCGCGCGCCGACGATCCTCCGCGACGCAGTGATGCGTCATGCGATCGAACTTCTCGGTCGTATCCGCCCAGCTCAGCGGCAGTCCCGAGGTGCCGCGGTGGTGCCCGATGTACTCGGACTCGACCGTACCGTCTTGGTACGTCACGGTGACCCGTGTCCCGAGGATCTCCGGCGCCTCGGCATCGATCTGGGGATCTAGCCGTACAGCCGTCAGCCGCTGAAGCCCGACGATGTCCTCGTCGTCGAACAGCTCCCCCAGAAGCTTCAGATTCACATCGCCGTGCAGCAGGGCGATCGCGCAGACATACGGGGCACTGAGACTGCCGTGGATAACGTCGTGGGGGAAGGGCTTGCTCAGTTCGTGGGCGACGAGCTGGAAGCCGTCGACGGTGACGCTCGCGATATCAGAGACTCCTGCGGATCGGCGGCGGTGCAGGAGTATCGCCGCTTCGATCGTGGCATGGATCGAACCGGTGGCCGGAAAGAGCTTCTGCGGGACCTTGTTGATCTCGAAGCCCTCCCCGAGACCGACGGTGAGCTCTTCGTAGTGGGGTGCCGGAGAGAAGGTCGCGAGGTAGTTGCCCTCGATGTCAGGGTCCAGGATGCGCTCATTGGACGATAGGCCGGCGAGCGCGAGCTGCGCACTCACGATGCCATTGAGGGTCGCCTGCCCCGAGAGCATGTACCAGGAGACGAAGTAGTAGCTTCCATGCACGAGCCCACCCGCCATGTTGGCGGCATGCCCGAACGCCCGGCGATAGACAGCCGGTTCCTCTATGCCCGCGGCCTTCAGATACGCCGCGGCGGCCGCGAGTGCGTTGCAGCCTCCTCGCGAGTGCCAGCCATGGTGAAAGGCCTCGATGCCGAGCGCGCTCCCGCTGCGCGTCGCGACCTCGTATCCCACGATGATCCCGAGAAGGAGATCAGCGCCGGAACTCTCGTTCAGCTCGGCGGACACCAAAGCGGCCGGAACGCTACCGACACCAGGGTGTCCATAGGACTTCGGCCAGTAGTCGTCCAGATTGGGACCGGATGAGCCGAAGACGGAGTTGAGCAAACCCGCCCACTCGGCACTTGCTCGCCCTGCCTGGCCGATAACCGTGCAGGGAAGATCCGCGGCAATGGAACGGTTGAGGTTCGCAACGGATACCAGGGGATCCGCGTGGTCGCGCGTCGCGCCGGCGAGAGCGGATGCAAGATAGTCAAGAAGACGTTTGCGTGCTCCATCGACAACGTCCTGCGGCACATCGCTGATTTGTAGCTGCGCACACCAGTCTGCGAGGCGTGCCGTCGGTGAGTCTGGGGATATGCGAGAAGCGGCTTCGGACATCGGAAATCCTCACTCTTTGCTGTCGTGTACAGGCATCTCATCCTACCCCGGTTCTGAGTTTTTGTATACAAGAATGCAATCGTCACGAGGATGGCACCACACGTCCCACGGGCATGACAGAGCAGGCGATCTTTGACTCCGCGCCAATAAACGAGGGAACAGAGCCGATCGATAAGAAGAATCAGCGAACGCGTTCCCGCTCATGTTCGAGTGGACGGGCACGGTTCTGTATGCAAGAATAGCCAACACCGAATCAACGACGATGTGGCAAAACGCCCGCGGAGCCCTGGAGAGGTCTCATGAACCGGATGGCGAAGTTCCTGCTCCGGCGACTCGTCGTGATGGCGATCTCAATCCTCATCGTCGCCACAGTCGCGTTCGGGCTGATCGGGCTCCTGCCCGGCGACCCCGCCCAGGCCATCCTCGGCTCTTTCGCGACGCCCACCGAGATCGAGCGGTTGCGCGCCGAGCTCGGGCTTGACCTACCTCTGCATGAACGGTACTTCGCGTTCATGGGCGGCCTATTCACCGGTGACCTCGGGACCTCGTTCTTCACCGGCAGGACCGTCGTCGAAGAGATTGCCAATCGGCTACCGGCGACGCTGGAACTCGTCATCCCCTCCCTCGCACTGGCGGTGCTCCTCGGGATTCTGCTCGGCACGATCGGTGCCTACCGGCCGCGCCACTTCTCTGCGCGTGCGAGCAACATCACCGTGTCGCTGCTGCAGTCCATACCCGACTTCCTGCTCGCTCTCTTCGGCATCTACGTCCTGTTCTTCCTCTGGGGCGTGGTGCCGCCCCCCGTTGGGAGAACGTCGATCGGAATGGGTTCACGCAAAGGCCCCACCGGAATGGTGACCATCGATGCGCTCCTGCGCGGTGACTTCGTCGCCTTCGGGGACGCCGTGGGGCATCTTGTCCTGCCGGTTCTCACCCTGGGACTCGCCTACGCGGCATACTTCGCGCGAACCACGCGATCCGCTCTCTCCGAGGCGATGCGCTCCGACCAGGTCGAGTTCGCTCGGATCTGCGGGCTGCCCGAGAGACAGGTGCTGCGCTACGGCCTGCTGCAAGCACGGACCCCGATCCTCACCTATGGTGCGATGCTCTTCGGTGCGCTCATCGGCGGTGCTTCGATCGTCGAGACGATCTTCTCCTGGCAGGGAATAGGGCAGTGGGCGCTCGCCGCGATGATCAAGGTCGACGTCCCCGTCGTGCAAGGCTTCATCGTCCTGACCGGCGCTATCACGATTTTGATCTACACGATCCTCGACTTCTTAGTCACCCTCCTCGACCCGAGAGTGAAGGTGGAGTGATCATGACGACGACCTCTTCGCGCACCCGGCTCTTCCCCCTGCGGCTTCCCCGATTCCTTCGAGTTCCGAGCCTGACGATCGCTGTTCTCGTCCTCGTGATCATGATGTCGGTGGCCCTCTTTGCGCCACTGCCTCACAACCCGATCCGCGCCGACGGTGCGCTTCCTCTCCTACCACCCGGCCCGGAGTTCTGGTTCGGCACCGATGTCTATGGGTTCGATGTGTTCTCGCGCACGGTCGCGGCCGCCGGTCGGGATCTTCCCCTGGCGATCGCAGGGGCCGTGCTTTCGCTCGTGATCGGCGTCCCTCTGGGACTGGCCGCGAGCGGCAAGTCCCGCTTCTCGACGCGCCTCATGCAAGCCCTGGACGTCTTCCAGTCCTTCCCGCTCGTCATCATCTGCATCGCGATCGTGACGCTGACCGGAAATCACCTCGGCAACGTGATCTTCGCGATTCTCGTGATCAACGTCCCCCGCTTCATGCGGCTCATCCGTTCCGAGGCACTCTCGCTGCGTGAGTCACGGTTCATCGAAGCTGCCCATGCGATCGGGGCGAGCCGACCCCGCGTGCTGTTCCGGCACATGCTGCCGAACGTCTGGCCGATTGCGCTGGCTCAGGTCTCCCTGGCGGCCTCCCACGCCATTGTGGTCATCGCAGCCCTCAGCTTCCTTGGGATCGGAATCTCACCGCCAGAGCCTAGCTGGGGAGCGATGATCCAGAGCGGTGCGGCGCTGATGACGACGGGCCAGTGGTGGGTCGTGGCATTCCCCGGCCTCGCGATCTTCATCGCCGTGCTCAGCCTGAACGCCATCGCCGACGGGATCCAGTCCCTCATGGCCGACGCCTCAGAGCGGAAGGAGTGATCCCGGTGACTCTGCTCGACGTCTCGAACCTCAACACGATCTACCCCTCGGGATCGTCCGTCGTCCACGCCGCCAGCGACATCACCTTTCAGGTGGAACGCGGCGAGGTCGTCGGAATCGTTGGCGAGTCGGGGGCAGGCAAGAGCGCGACCGTGCGCTCGATCCTGGGCCTGCTTCGCGCTCCCGGGCGCGTCACCAGCGGGACCGCGCACCTGGCGGGCGTCGATCTGCTGAGCCTCAAACCAGGCGAGCTTCGGAAGCTCCGGGGCGACACCATCGGCTTCATCGCGCAGAACCCCTTCGCCGTGCTCAACCCGATCCTCCCGATCGCGACGCAGTTCTACAACATGCAACGCGCGCATCGACGAGTGACGAAGACCGAGGCGCGAGAACATGCCGCCGACATGCTGCGGAAGGTGGGGATCTCCGACCCCACCCGTGTCCTGGATGGCTACGCCCACCAGCTCTCCGGCGGGATGGCGCAACGCGTCGTGATCGCTATGGCGCTCCAGCTCGATCCTGCGCTCGTGGTCGCCGACGAGCCCACCACAGCATTGGATGTCACGCTCCAGCGTCAGATCCTGGATCTCATCGCGGCGCTCGTGCGCGACAGCGAGACATCGATGCTGCTGATCACGCACGACCTGACCGTGGTCTCGAACTACTGTCACCGGGTGGTGGTCCTCTACGCCGGGCGCACGATCGAGTCCGGCCCTGTCGACGAGGTGTTCTCCGCACCGCAGCACCCGTACACGCAGGCCCTTCTCGCCGCCGTGCCGCAGCGAGGGCAGCGTCTCAAGGCCAGCGGTGCTCTTCCGCCCGACCTCACCGACACGACTCCCGCCTGTGCCTACCGGCGATCCTGTCCGCTCGCCCGCGAAGAGTGCTTCACCTCGGTGCCCCTCCCCTCGCATCCCCGAGGCGTGTCGGGATCGGATCACCTTGTCAGCTGCCACGTCACCGGGAGCGCACACCCATGAGCCTGCTCGAAGTCCGAGACCTTCGGAAAACGTTCGTAACCGCCCGAGGCGGAACGGTGTCCGCCGTCAACGGCGTGAGCTTCACCATCAAAGCGGGTCAGACCGTCGGCGTGATCGGCGAGAGCGGTTCCGGCAAGTCCACCATCGGCCGTCTCATCCTCAGACTCATCGAGGCCGACTCTGGCACGATCACCTTCGAGGGTCGCGAACTGCGTGAGCTGGACCATGCGGAGATGAACCGGCTGCGCTCACGCATTCAGGTCGTCTTTCAGGAGCCGTATGAGTCGCTCAACCCCCGTCACACGATCGGCGCGATCGTCGCGGAACCACTCATCATCCACCGTCCCGACCTGGACCGGGCAGCACGGCGTAGGCGGGTCTTGGAGGTTCTCGACCGTGTCGGACTGAGCGAGGCGCACGCGAACCGCCACCCCCGCGCTCTCTCCGGCGGGCAGCAGCAGCGGGTCGGCATCGCGCGGGCAATCGTCACGGATCCGAGCCTCATCATCCTGGACGAGCCGACATCGTCGCTGGATCTGTCCGTACGCTCCCAGATCCTGCTGCTTCTGCAGGAGCTGCAGAAAGACCAGGGGCTTTCCTACCTCTTCATCAGCCACGACCTGTCAACGATCGAGTACATCAGCGACACGGTGCTCATCATGTATCTCGGGCAGGTTGTGGAGCAAGGCCGGGCGGCGGATGTCGTCACCTCACCGAAGCACCCCTACTCGCGATCACTGCTGGAGTCAGCGCTGCCGCTCGGGCGGAACACATCGTCCAGCCGATTCATTCTGTCCGGTGAGATCCCGAGTCCGAGCAGACTACCCGATGGGTGCTTCCTGCACACGCGGTGCCCGCTCGCGGTGCCCGCATGCAGCGAGAAACGCATGGAGCTCACGGCCCTTCCGGATGGCCGCCTCTTGCGTTGTGACGTCGTCGCGAACGATCTCGGCAACACCACGACCCCCTGACAACTCACCGATCACCCACGCCAAAGGAGAGTCCCCATGCCAGACGTCACCGGATATCGCGCGAAGGTCGCGGTCATCGTGCCCTCGACCAACACCGTCGTCGAGCACGACCTCGCACTCATGCGCCTGCCCGGGATCACCAATCACACGGGCCGGATGTATATCTCCGACCCTCAGCTCGGGTCGGATGCCTCGTTCGAAGCTCTCGTGGAGCAACTCGATGCCTCGCTGGACATCGCTATCCGAGACGCGATGACGACGCAGCCCGACTACCTCATGATGGGCATGTCGGCTATGACCTTCTGGGGTGGGGTCGAGGGGAGCAAAGCCTTCGATCAGCGCGTCCACAACCTCACCGGACTGCACGCGTCGACCGGATCCACCTCGTGCGCCGAGGGCCTCCGCGCGATCGGCGCGCGCCGGATCGCCATCGTCTCCCCCTACCAGCCCGTCGCCGATGAGAACGTGACCCGGTTCTTCGAGGAGTCCGGTTTCGATGTCGTGCGTTTTCACGGGCTGCGCTGTCCCACGGCAACCGCCATCGCCGCGGTCACCGAAGAGCATCTCATCGGAGTGCTTCGCGACCTCGACGGGGCGGACATCGACGCGATCGTTCAGGTCGGCACCAATCTGTCGATGGTGAGACTCGCGGACGAGGCCGAGCGCTGGCTCGGCAAGCCCGTCCTCGCGATCAACGCGACCGTGCTCTGGCACTCCTTGCGCGCGATGGGTTACAGCGACCAGATCCGCGGTGCCGGCATCCTGCTGCGCGAGCACTGAGCGTGCGGACATGACGCTTCAGATCGTAGAAGTCTCTGCGCGGGACGGCATTCAGAACGAGAGCACGCTCCTGCGGACCGAGGAGAAGCTCGAGCTCATCGCGCGCTGCGTGGCTGCCGGTGCTCGCCGCGTCGAGGTGACGAGCTTCGTCAACCCGCGACTCGTTCCACAGATGGCGGACTCCGAAGACGTAATGGGGGGCGTCGATCGCTCTCTAGGCGTGAGTTACGCGGGCCTCGTGATGAACCAGCGCGGCCTGGAGCGTGCCCTCGCGAGCCACGTCGATGAGGTCAACTACGTGCTCGTGGCCACAGACACCTTCAGTCAGCGCAACCAAGGATGCACGACCGAGGAGGGCATCCAGCGCTGGGCCGACATGGCCTCCGATCTGGCAGGATCATCTACTCTCCGGACCGTCACGATCGGTGCTGCTTTCGGATGCCCTTTCGAGGGCGAGGTGGTGCCGGAGCGGATCGCTGAACTCGTCGAGAGGGTTGCGGAGATCGGCGTCGACGAGATCGCGCTCGCTGACACGATCGGCGTGGGTGTGCCGGCCGATGTACGAGTGCGCCTCGGCACCCTTCTCGAGCGAACTCCGGGAGTGCGTACGAGGCTGCACCTTCACAACACGCGCAATACCGGCTACGCCAACGCTCTCACCGCATTGGACATGGGCATCGGCGCGCTCGACGCGAGCCTCGGCGGGATAGGCGGCTGCCCCTTCGCCCCCAATGCAACCGGAAACATCGCCACCGAAGATCTGGTCTACCAGCTACAGCGCAGCGGCATCGACCCCGGAATGGACCTATCGATGCTTATGGATGGGGCAGTCTGGATTGGTGAGCTGCTCGGCATCCAGTCGCCGGGGTTGCTCAGCCGTGCCGGTGCGTTTCCGTCCGGAGGAGAAAATGACTAGCGACGAAGATCTGAGGGAAGACTACGAGAATGCCGGCTTCGGTGCGCGGATCGGATTCGGGGACAAGAGCGCGGTCGTCGTCGTCGACTTCGTGGACGCCTACCTGATCCCAGACTCACCGCTCTATGCGGGTATCGAATCTGCGGTACCGCCCGCACGCCGGCTCGTCTCGAGCGCGCGTAGCGCTGGGGTGCCTGTCATCTACACGCGTGTCGAACTCACCGAAGCGGCGGCTGCGGCGAGCCACTTCGTCCGTAAGATCCCCTCGCTCCGCATCTTCGTCGGCGACGGACCGTTCGGCCGCATCACTGCCGATCTCGCGCCGCTTCCTCACGAAGCAGTGCTCATCAAGGAGTACGCAAGCGCGTTTCACGGCACGGATCTCGCCCGGCTGCTCACTGACCTCGAGGTGGACACGGTCGTGATCTGCGGCCTCAGCACGAGCGGTTGCGTGCGGGCCACCGCGGTAGATGCGATGCAGAACGGCTTCCGTCCGATCGTCGCGGCGGACGCCGTGGGCGATCGGGATGCAGGCCCGCACTCGGCCGCACTCTTCGATCTGGACGCCAAGTACGCCGATGTCATGTCGGTTCAGGAGGTAGTCGCGCAATGGCAGGGCTGAATCTCACACTTGAGGGTGCCGTCGCGCGTCTGGAACTCGCCCGGCCGGAGAGCGCGAACGCCTTCGACCTGGAACTTGCGCGAGAACTGACCGCGGCCGTGGCGCGTGCCCGAGAAGCCGAGGCCGCCCTCATCGTTCTCACCGGACGCGGTGCGCGCTTCTGTGCGGGGGGTGATGTGAAAGCCATGGCGCGCAGTGATGACCCGCCCGCATACGTCGCCGAACTCGCCACGACGCTGGCCAAGGGCATTGCCGCGCTCGCAGAGGCACCCGTGCCCGTGGTGGTCGCCGTCCAGGGGGCGGTCGCCGGTGCCGGGCTGGCACTCATGCTGGCGGCGGATGTCATCGTCGCCGCCCAGGGGACGCGATTTGCCACCGGATACTCGGCCATCGGACTCACCCCCGATTGCGGACTGAGCCAGCTGCTGCCCAGGGCGATCGGAGTGCCGCGAGCCCTTGATCTCATCCTGACCGGACGCGTCCTGACCACTGCGGAGGCGCTCGACTGGGGGCTTGTATCCCGCGTTGTCGACGCAGATGCGCTTCCGGGCACCGTCGATGAGATCGTGAGTCAGTGGACGAGTCTTGCTCCCGTAGCACTGGGCCGCGCTCGACGACTCGTTCGGGAGGGCACGGGCATGCCTCTGGATGAGATCACCGCACGCGAGTCGCTGTCGATCAGCGCCTGTCTCGCGGAGGAGAAATCGGCCGCGCTCGTTCGGATGTTTGCGGATCGCTGAGCGCGGCATCCGACCGACTGTGGCGATCCGGGTCAGTCGTGCGGCGGCTCCAGCGGGGCGGATGCCTCGCGCAGGGCGCGTTCGACGGATGACGAGACGAGTGCGGACAGGAAGCCGCCGGGGTTGTCCACCCCGATCCCGCGCAGCAGGTCGGTCGCCTGGGTGACAATCGAGCGCGAGAACTCGGATGCTGTCGCGACCGCCTCAGAGTAGGCTGCCCGATGCTCCTCGGCAATCACGACCGGCTCGCAGCCGAGCTCGACGGCGAGCGCCTGCGCGATCGGCAGCACCGGCGCGGGCGCGGCGACGCCGGCGAAGGAGTCCTGCAGCTGACGCAGGTCCATCGAGGTCCCCGTGAAGCAGATCGCCGGATGCAGGGCGAGCGGGATCGCGCCCGCGCGCTGTGCAGGCTCGAGCACGGTCAGGCCGTAGGCAGGATCGGTGTGCAGCACGAGCTGCCCCGGCTGCCAGGCACCCACCTCGGCGAGCCCCGCCACGAGCTCGCGCAGCTGGTCGTGCGGTACGGCGAGCACGACCAGTTCACTGCGACGCAGAACCTCTTCGGGGGTAAGAACGGGGACGCCGGGGAGCACCGCTGAGGCGCGCTCGTCTTCTGAGCCACTCGTGATACCGGTGATGGCGTGACCTGCTCCGGCGAACGCAGCCCCGAGCACAGGACCGACACGGCCCGCGCCGATGATGCCGATACCGAGGCGGCCGTCACGCTTCACGCGCCGTCCTGTCGCTCGCCTGACCGGTCGTTGAGCCCGTCGACGGGTCCGAGGACACCGCCGCTGCCGCCTGCGCCGCCATCACCTCTTCCAGCACCTCCGCCCAACGATGGCTCGTGTCGCGAGAGGCTGCGAGCGTGGCTCGGCGACTCGCGTCATCCAGAAGCTCCTGGAGCGGCTCGCGATCCACCCCCGTGACGACCCCCGAGACAGGACCGACGATCGTATGGGCGCGCGCCGAACCGACATCCTGGGCGCGGTCGATAGGCCCCTGGGAGATCGAGATGCTCTGCAGCCGGGCGAGCGGGAACACCGCGACCTTGCGCCAGATGCGGCCACGGCGCAGAAGGAGCGCGTAGTCCGTGAGCACGTAGCCGTGACGTCGCCAGGACAACGGCCGACGCCATCCGACGCCTTTGCGCATCGTGCGGTAGGGATCGCCCTCCACCGGCCCGTCGATTCCGTGCTCGTAGACGAGAGGCAGGTCCCGCGCCGGAAGCTCGGGCAGCATCAGGTTCACGACACGAACCACGTCCTGCACCAACCCGACCGGCAGTGCGGTGGTGAACTGCTGCTGGTTGCTGCTGGCCTGCGCCGTCGCGCTGGAACCGGTCATCCGGTTAATGCGCACGGCCCACCATCCGAAACCCCGCCAGAGCAGCGGCTGCGTGATCTCCAGTGCGTGCACGCGACCGGGCGGCAGCGTCTCGGTCACGGTGGTGAGCAGACCATAGGTCATCCGGACCCCGTCGCCGGTCGCGGAGATCGAATAGCGCAACGAGCGCGAGATGAGGCTCCACAGGATCGCCACGAAGGTGATGAGCAAGGGCAGGCCCACACCAAGAACCGTGGCGAACGCAGCGAACAGGCGTTCCTCCTCGCTCGCGAAGATGAGCGGCAGCATCACTATGCCCGCAGTCATCAGTATCGCGAGCACGAACCACGGAACCATCATCAGAAGTTGCGAGCCGACGATGCGTCCGGCGGGAATGCGCACGAGCGATTCGCTCACGACATCCGCGGTGTCCACGCCCTCGACGACACCGGTGATGCCTTCGACGACGGCAGTGGCAAACCGCGCCGCCGCACCCTCCGGGGCCGTGTCGCCCCGGGCGATGCGCCTGGCCACGCGGGCACCGGATGCCAGACGCAGGATGTCAGCCCGCACCTCTTCGGCGAGCGAGGTGTTGAGGTACTCGAGTGCGACGTTGGCGTCGGTGCCTGCGCCGACGACTTCGAGCTTGGCAAGACCGATCATGCGCGCCAGGAAGGGCCGGGTGAGATTCACGCCCTGCACGCGATCCAGCGGCGCGCGACGGTGCGAGCGGAAGAGGATGCCCTTGCGCACCTCGACATGCTCCTCGGTGATGCGGAAGGTGCGAAAGCGCCAGGAGATGTAGAACACAACGCACAACAGCACGACCAGGCCGAGGGCGACGAGGGACGCGGCCAGTATCAGGTCGTTGCTGATCAGCCACTGGATCGGATCGCCCTCGTAGTCGACGTGGAAGTCCTCGCCCTCGGGGGTGACCCGCTCGACGAACCAGCCGACGACGCGGTCACGCATGTTCGAGATCAGGATGCCGAACAGGATCAGCAGCACGATCCCGCCCTTGAGCAGCGGCGTCATGGGGTGCATCCGGTGCCACTCGCCATCGGCGACCGAAGACGAGCCTCCGCGTACCGGGGCTGCCGCAGCGGTCACGCCGGCCCCGTCATCCGGTGCCGTTGCCTCGTGCCCCTGCGCCGCCGCGGGCAGAGGTTCTTCCGGCGTCGTCACAGCCCGGTCCGTCGCGTCTCGGCGACTTCGATGAGCGTGTCGCGCAGTACCTCGGCAGCCTCTTGCCGCAGGCCCGGGATCTGCACGCCCGTGATCGCGGCGGCGGTGACCATCTTCAACTGCGCGACGCCGAAGGCGCGGTCCAGCGGTCCGTGGGTGATGTCGACGAGCTGCATCCGGCCGTAAGGCACGGCGACGATGCGCTGCCAGAGGATCCCCTTGCGAAAGACGAGGTCATCGGCGCGCAGCATGTACCCGATCGCGCGCGCCTGTCGCGGCATGATGATCACGGTGAACAGCAGCATCGCGCCGAGGATCCCACCGGGAATCCATACCCACGCCTGGTCGAAGACGAAGACCAGCAGCAGTACGACCCCGACAAGGATCGCGAGAGTGAGGGCGTACTGCACGAACTGCGAGATCACGTAGCGCGGCGAGATCTGGTGCCAGGTGCCGTCGAGGGCGAGCCGATTGCCCGAGCGCGGCTCTTTCAGGGTCTGGAACGTCCCCGCGTCGAGCGAGGGCTCAGAATCCGGGCTCAGGTTCTGCGGCGGGGTCGTCGCGTGCGGGCTCATCGGGATCCTTCGGCAAAGTGCAGAACCATTCGGCCACGAGCGCCGCCGCGATCAGCACCACGGCGCTGCCCACGAGGGCGATCGTCACCATGATCGAGCCTACCTGCGCCGGAACCGGGCGGGACAGAAGGTACAGGGCAAGCCCCGCGCCGAACCCTGCCGCGAGCGCTCCCAGCAGGCTCGCCGCCCGGGCGAGCGTGGCGATGCGCAGGGCCCGGAAGGGGTCGATGCGGGTTCCGCTGCGGACGCTGCGCCGCACGGGCCACGCGACCACGACGATGCCGATGGACAGCAGCACGAGCATGACGGGCAAGAGCGTCGAAGGCAGGAACGTCGGCATCCCCGCCGTCGTCAGGGTGTGGTCGATGAGGTACCCTGCGATCGCGCCCACGGCGGCGAAGACGATCAGGATCAGCGGCGAGGTGCGGCGCATCAGCCCTCCGCACGCAACCGCTCGACGAGGTCGGCGACGCGGCCGGTGCCGGGGATCTCAGCGTCGGGGTCGAGCGAGAGCCAGGGCTCCAGCACGAACAGACGCGAAGCTGCGCGGGGATGCGGCAGGAGCAGCTCGGGGTCGTCGGAGGTCTCGTCGCCGTAGGCGATGAGGTCGAGGTCGAGGGTGCGATCCCCCCAGCGCTCGTGCCGCTCGCGGCCGTGCTCCTGCTCGATCGCGTGCAGGAGCCCCAGCAGGATGCTCGGCCCGAGGCCTGTCGTGACGATCGCGACGGCGTTGAGGTAGGCGGGGGCGTCTGGATCTGGGCCGTCCGGGCGCACAGCGACGGTCTCGATCGGCTCGGAGAGCCGCACCTCCTCGACGAGCGGGAGCCGCCCGATCCGCTCGGCGGCGCGGGTGATCGTGGCGTACCGGTCGCCGAGGTTCGAGCCGAGGGCGATGACCGCGCGGACGCTGCTGTGCGGACGACGAGGCGGAGGCGCGGGGAGCGGGCGAGGGCGGATCATGCGCGGCTCCGTTCGATCGTGACAGCAACGTCCGAGAAGGTGAGCGGGATGGGCGCGTACGGCTTGTGCACCGTCACGACGACGCTGCCCACCCGCTCGTCCGCGAGCGCGACCGCGGCGATCCGTTCGGCGAGTGTCTCGATGAGGTTCACCGGCTCGCCCGCGACCACGGCGGCGACCTCATCGGCGAGTTCGCCATAGTGCACGGTGTCGGCGACGTCATCGGACGCCGCGGCCGCGCTGAGCGAGAGGCGCAGCCGCAGGTCGACCGTGAACTCCTGGCCCTCTTCGCGCTCGCGCGCGTAGACCCCGTGCCTGCCGAAGACAGTCAGCCCGGTGAGGAGGATCTCGTCGCTCATCCCCCTAGATTACGCGGGCCGAGACGGCTCCGCTCAGGGAGCTCCTTCGTCCCACAAATCGACGATCGCAAGAGCATCGCGCGTGGCGGCGACGTCGTGCACGCGCACGGCCCACACACCGGCGCGGGCGGCAAGGGCGCTCGTCACGGCGGTGGCGAGGTCGCGGCGCTGCTCGGTGACCTCGGAATCGAGTGCGGCGAGCGTCTCGGCGAGGAAGCGCTTGCGCGAGGTGCCGATGAGTACCCGGAAACCCAGAGCCGTCACTTCGCCGAGGCCTCGCAGCACCTCCCAGTTCTGCGCGCCCGCCTTGGCGAAGCCGATGCCCGGGTCGAGGATGATCCGCTCGGCCGGGATGCCTGCGGCATCCGCCGCGGCCGCGCGGTCGCGCAGCTCGGCGGCGACCTCGCGAGCGGTCGCCGCGTACTCAGCCCGCGCGTACATGTCGGCCGAGGGCCCACGCCAGTGGCCGAGCACGATCTCGGCATCGGTTCCGGCGACCGCGGCGAGCATCTCGGGATCGGCAAGCCCGCCTGAGACGTCGTTGACGAAGCGGGCACCGGCGACCACTGCGGCCACTGCGGTCGGGGCGTTGAGCGTGTCGATCGACACCGGGATCCCGTCGGCGGCGAGCGCCGCGATCACATCGAGGACCCGCGCCTGCTCCTCCGTCACGGGGACGCGCTGCGCACCCGGACGCGTCGACTCCCCGCCGACATCGAGCACCACCGCGCCGTCGCGCCGCAGCGCCCGCCCGTGCTCGATCGCGCTAGCCGGATCGAGGAACCGCCCGCCATCGCTGAACGAGTCGGGCGTGACGTTGAGGATGCCCCAGATGGCGGTCATCCCTCTGAATCCTCTGGGCCAGCCGAGAGACCGATCAGCGCGACGATCTCCGCGCGTGCGACAGGCTCGGTGTACTCGCCGCGCGCAGCGATCGTCAGCGTCGAGGAGTCGGCCTGCCGCCCCCCGCGCATCGTCACGCAGCCGTGCACGGCATCCAGCACCACGAGCACCCCGCGGGTGTCGAGGTGCTGCGCGATCGTGTCGGCGATCTGCTCGCCCAGCCGCTCCTGGACCTGTGGGCGGGCAGCGAGGATCTCGACCACCCGCGCGAGCGAGCCCAGCCCCACGACCTGCTCACCGGGAAGGTAGGCGATGTGCGCGCGCCCGGCGAAGGGCAACAGGTGATGCTCGCACACCGAGCGGAAGCGCACGTCACGCAGCAGCACCGCGCCGGACGAGAGCGTCTCGGGGGCGGGTCCGCGAGTGACGCTGATCGTGTGCGCGAGAGGCTCGGCGGCATCCGCCCCCACACCGGCGAAGAACTCCACGTACAGCTCGGCCATGCGCGCGGGCGTCTGCTTGAGACCGGGTCGATCCGGATCCTCCCCGATCGCCGAGAGCAGCTCGCGCGTGAGCGCCTCGATGCGCTCCCTGTCGACGGTCATCGTCAGGCCGTCGCGGGTCGGGCTTTCCCCGGGGCGCTCGTCGCGCCCTTCTCAGAAGCGGTTTCGGATGCCGGCGCCGCCGTGCTCGCAGCCAGTCCCTCCGCAGCAGCGACCGGGCGCTGCGGCATCTCGATCGGCGGGCGGGTCGACACCGGACGCTCGTCGCTGGAGAGCCACTGGTCGCGCTCGGGCAGCTTCTTCACCTCGGTGAAGATCTCGGCGACCCGGTTGTGGTCGAGCGTCTCCTCCTCGAGCAGAGCCAGGGCGAGCCGATCCAGGATGTCGCGGTTCTCGCTCAGCACATAGTAGGCCTCGTTGTGCGCCTGCTCGATGAGCGCGCGCACCTCCTCGTCCACGCGTTCGGCGACGGTCTCGGAATACTCGCGACCCCGCCCCATGTCCCGGCCGACGAAGGGATCGCTCGAGACCGAGGTGATCTTCACCGGGCCGACGGCGGTCGTCATCCCGTACTCGACGACCATCTTGCGGGCGATGTTCGTCGCCTTCTCGATGTCATTGGAAGCGCCCGTGGTCGGATCGTGGAACACGATCTCCTCGGCCACGCGCCCGCCCATCGCCCAGGCGAGCTGATCCTGCAGCTCATTGCGCGTGACGGAGTACTTGTCGTCCAGCGGCATCACCATCGTGTAGCCGAGGGCCTTGCCGCGCGGCAGGATCGTGATCTTCGTCACCGGATCGCTGTGGTTCATCGCCGCCGCCGTGAGCGCGTGGCCACCCTCGTGGTAGGCGGTGATCAGCTTCTCGCGGTCCTTCATCACCCGCGTGCGCCGCTGCGGGCCGGCGATCACCCGGTCGATCGCCTCGTCGAGCGCGCGGTTGTCGATGAGCTGGGCGTTCGAGCGCGCAGTGAGCAGGGCCGCCTCGTTGAGCACGTTCGCGAGATCCGCGCCGGTGAAACCGGGGGTCTTCCGCGCGACCACCTCGAGGTCGACGCTCTGCGAGAGGGGCTTGCCGCGGCTGTGCACCTCGAGGATCTTCTGCCGGCCCTTGAGGTCTGGGGCGTCCACGCCGATCTGCCGGTCGAAGCGGCCGGGGCGCAGGAGTGCGGGATCCAGGATGTCGGGGCGGTTCGTCGCGGCGATGACGATGACGTTCGCCTTCGGATCGAAGCCGTCCATCTCGACGAGCATCTGGTTCAGGGTCTGCTCGCGCTCGTCGTTGCCGCCGCCGAGGCCCGCACCGCGGTGGCGGCCGACGGCGTCGATCTCGTCGATGAAGATGATCGCCGGGGCGTTCTCCTTCGCCTGCGTGAACAGGTCGCGCACGCGGCTCGCGCCCACGCCGACGAACATCTCGACGAAGTCCGATCCCGAGATCGAATAGAAGGGCGCGCCCGCCTCGCCCGCGACAGCGCGCGCAAGCAGCGTCTTGCCGGTTCCGGGCGGACCGTACAGCAGCACGCCCTTGGGGATGCGGGCGCCGATGGCCTGGAACCTCGAGGGGTCGGCGAGGAAGTCCTTGATCTCTTCGAGTTCCTCGATCGCCTCGTCGGTGCCTGCGACGTCGCCGAAGGTGACGGTCGGCGTCTCTTTCGTGACGAGCTTGGCGCGCGACTTCGCGAACTGCATGACGCGGCTCCCGCCGCCCTGCATCGAGAACAGCAGCCACCAGAACAGCAGGCCCAGGATCAGCAGCGGGATCAGGAGCGAGAGCAAGCCGCTCAGCCACGAGGTCCGGGGCACGACATCATCGAAGCCGTTCTTGGGGGCGGCGTCGGTGATCGCCTGAGCGACCTCCTCGGCACGGGCACCGGTGAAGTAGAACTGGACGTTGTCGTTGCCCTCGAAGGGGGTCGACAGCTCCAGATCGACGCGCTGGTCACCGTCGGTCGTGACGGCCTTGACGACGGTGTCGCCGCGCAGAAGCTCGAGCCCCTGCTGGGTGGTGATCTTGCCCGGTCCGCCGACGCTCGAGAGGATCATGAACCCCGACAGCATGAGCAGGCCGATCAGCATGATGTAGATCAGCGGGTTGCGGGCAAGCTTCTTCATAATGAGAATCAGCGTAGCGCGGAGGCGCTGTGCCCCGGCTGGGATTCGCCGATGGCGTACGGGAGGCTCAGGTTTCGGCTCGGTCGCTGCGCGGCCTCGCTCAGCCTTGACCCGCCCCGCCGCAACGCCGCTTCACGGCGGTGCCCCGGGGGCGCATCAAGCGTAGACGTGCGGGGCGAGCACCGCGACATCCCGCAGATTGCGGTAGCGCTCGTCGTAGTCGAGGCCGTAGCCCACGACGAAGTCCGGCGGGATGTCGAATCCCACGTACTTGCAGTCGATCTCCACCTTCGCCGCCTCGGGTTTGCGCAGCAGCGCCAGCACCTCGATCGACTCCGCGCCGCGTGAGGCGAAGTTCTCCAGCAGCCAGCTCAGGGTCAGCCCCGAGTCGATGATGTCCTCGACGATGAGCACGTGCTTGCCGTGCAGGTCGGTGTCGAGGTCCTTGCGGATCTGCACCACGCCGCTGGAGCGCGTCCCGGCACCGTAGCTCGAAACCGCCATCCAGTCCATCGACACATGCATCGGCAGGGACCGCACGAAATCAGCCATCACCATGACCGCGCCCTTGAGCACGCCGACGAGCAGCAGGTCCTTGTCGTGGTAGTCCTCAGCGACGCGCTGGGCCAGTTCCGCGAGCTTGTCCCGGATCTGCTCTTCGGTCACGAGGACGGTGGTCAGGTCGTCGGCGATGTCCGCAGCGCGCATAGAACGATGGTACGCGACCGGATGAGGAAGTAAGGTGTATCCGACAGCATGGGGCGCACGCTCCAGAACATCGGAAGGACCCACAATGGGCATCGAAGACATCCTCAAGGCGGTTCCGCTCGACGACATCGCCAAGCAGTTCGGCGTTTCGCCGGACGTCGCCGCGCAGGCGGTCACGGAGGGCGGTGCCGTTCTGCTGAGCGGACTCGCGAACAACGCCCAGAGCCCCGAAGGTTCCGCGGCGATCGAGAAGGCACTCGGCAAGCACAAGACCACCAAGAAGCCGAAGACCGTGCAGGACATCGACGCAGCCGACGGCGAGAAGATCGTCAAGCACGTTCTCGGCAAGAAGACCAGCAAGGTCACCAAGGAGCTGAACAAGTCGGAGCAGACGGCCAGCGGCATCGACTTCGCCAAGCTCCTGCCGATTCTGGCCCCGATCGTGATGGGCCTGGTCGCGAAGAAGATGAGCAAGAAGTCGGAGTCGGCCACGCAGGAGTCCTCCGGTGGCGGCCTCGGCGACGTCCTCGGCGGACTGCTGGGAGGCGGCGGAGGCGGCGGTCTGGACGTCGGCGGCCTGGTCGGTGGCCTCCTCAGCGGCGGCAGCAGCGGCAGCAACTCCGGCGGCGGTCTGGATCTCGGCGGCCTGCTGGGCGGCCTCTTCGGCGGCAAGAAGTAGCATCATCCCGCTCGGCGCACTGCCTTCGACACGCTCAGGGACCGGACGTACGAACCGGTCGCTGAGCCCGTCGAAGCGTCAGCGCGCCGAGAAGACGACCTGCCCGGCCCGGCGCATCGCCTGGCAGCCGGGCAGGTCGATCGGTCCCTGTCCTGACCAGTCGGTGACGAGGCGAGCGACTTCGAGCGTTTGTACGCGGCTCAGGCTGGCACCGAACTCGCTGGCGACGACGTAGCGGATGATACGGTTGCGCAGCGCCGCGGGGTTCGCCGCGAGCGCGTCGACGCTGACCGAGATCCCCGCCTCGGCGTGCTCGACGATGTCTTCGATGGTCTCAGCGACCATGGCGTCGAAGGCCTCGGCGTCCTCGCGCAGCTGCTCGGCCGTGCGGGCGAGCGCCAGGGCGACGCCCGGCCCGAGCTCCGCCTCCAGCACCGGCAGCACGCGCTCGCGCACCCGCACGCGCGCGAAGCGCGCATCGGCGTTCTGCGGGTCATCCCAGGGCTCGAGTCCGGACGCCGCGCAGAACTCTCGCGTGATCCCGCGGCGGATGTTCAGCAGGGGCCGCAGCCAGAGCATCCCGTCGTCGCGGGACGAGGCCATCCCCTGCAGGCTCGCCGCCCCCGAACCGCGGGCGAGGCCCAGCAGCACCGTCTCGGCCTGATCGTCGAGGGTGTGCCCGAGCAGCACCGCGGCAGCACCCTCCTCGGCCGCACCCGCGCGCAGCGCCGCGTAACGAGCAGTGCGCGCTGCAGCCTCCGGACCGCCTTCGCCATCGACGGTCACCCGCGTCACACCGGAGCGGATGCCGAGAGCCGACGCCGCGCCGGCGGCGCGCTCCGCAGCATCCGCGGACCCCTCCTGCAGGCCGTGGTCGACCGTGAGACTCACCACCTCAAGGCCGCGGGTGCGTGCCTCGAAGGCGCAGGCGGCCGCGAGCGCCAGCGAATCCGCGCCACCAGAAAGCGCGACGAGCACCCGTTCCGCGCCGGCGGGCAGCCCCGTGAGCGCCGTCCGCACCGCGAGGCGCACCTCGGCGACGGCAGGGGACAACGGGATGACGGTCACACTTCACCCTAGAGCGCGACGACCGGACCCAGCCAGTAGGCTGGTGCACGGCATCCGTCCTGTCTAGTGAGGAGAACGCGCATGGGCGCATACGACGCCGTCATCGAGATCCCGCGGGGCAGCCGCGTGAAGTACGAGGTCGACCACGGCACCGGCCGGGTCTTCCTCGACCGCATCCTCTACACCGCCTTCGGCTACCCCACGAACTACGGCTTCTTCGAGAACACCCTCGGCGAGGACGGCGACCCGCTCGACGTGCTCCTCCTGCTGGACTTCGAGCTCGCCCCTGGCGTGCTCGCGAGCGTGCGCCCGGTCGGCGTGCTGCGGATGAGCGATGAAGCCGGCGGCGACGACAAGGTCGTCGCCGTGCTCGGCAAGGATCCGCGCTGGAGCCACATCCAGGATGTCGACGACATCCCGGAGTACACGAAGAAGGAGATCACGCACTTCTTCGAGCACTACAAGGACCTGGAGCCTGGCAAGTGGGTCAAGGTCGACGCGTGGGCGGATGCCGCTGAGGCCGAGCGCCTGGTCAGCGAGGCCTTCGTGCGCTTCGAGGAGCACGAAGGGCAGACCAAGACGCAGGGCGAGGGCACGGCCCCCAGCACGCTCTGAGCCCCCGCACTCAGAGCGCTCAGATCGAGACGCCGCGCGCCTGCAGGAAGGGCACCGGGTTGACCGTCGCTCCGTTGACGTACACCTCGAAGTGCAGGTGGCATCCGAAGGAGTTCCCGGTGTTGCCTGCATAGGCGATCACGTCGCCCGCGGTGACCTGCTGCCCGCTGTGCACGAGAGTGCCGCCGGCCCGAATGTGGGCATAGCCGGTGGCGATGCCGCCGCCGTGCTGGATGCGGATGTAGTTGCCGTAGCCGCCGTTGTAGAAGGCGGCGTCGACGCGTCCGGATGCCGCCGCGTAGATCTTCGCTCCGCAACCGTTGGCAAGGTCGACGCCGCGGTGGTTCGACGAGGAGCAGTACCCGTTCGCGCACTTGCTGGTGCGGGGCCCGAAGCCCGAGGAGATGTACCCGCCGTGAGGGCGGGCCCAGCCGTCGCCGCTGACATCGCCACCGCCTGCGGCCGCCTCCTTGCGACGGCGCTCCTCCTCAGCTCTACGACGCTCCTCCTCGATGCGCTTGCGCTCCGCCACGCCTTCTTTGTATGCGGCGAGCGTCTTCGCGGAGGTGTCCTTGAGGCCCGCGAGCTGGGCCTCGAGCGTGGCCAGATGCGTCTGCTGCTCGTCGAGGATCGCCTGCGCGGCATCGGCCGCGGCTTGGGCCTTGACGAGCTTGTCCTCGGCGATTCGCTGCAGCCGGTCGCGCTCGTCGCGGGCGACGGCGGCCTGGTCGCTGAGCTGCTGGGCGGCGTTGCGCGACGAGACGGCAAGATCGTAGATCGCCTGGTTGTTCTCGAGGAGCTTGTCCATCTGACCGAGGCGCGCGAGCAACTGGTCGGCACTCGCTGCCGAACCCGCGAAGAACAGTTCCAGCGAGGCGTCGTCACCGCCGTGACGATAGAGCTGCGTGGCGACTTGACCTGCCCTGCGCGCGGACTCGATGGCGACGGCTGCCTGCTCGTCGGCCTGCTCCTGCAGCAGCGCCGCGCGCTCGGCGGCGTCGAAGAACTCCTGCTGGGCCTGGTAGTACTCGTCTGCCGCGATCCGGGCGACGCGGTTGGCCTCGGCGACGCGGTCGGCAAGGCCCGCGATGAGTCCTTCGATGCGCTTGACCTCTGCGGCCTTGGCGGCTTCGTTCTTACGCGCTTTCTCAACGTCGGCCCAGCTGGGGTAGTCCGCAGCGAAGGCGGGCAGGGCGGATGCGGCGACACCGAACGCGCTGATCGCGGCGATGGTGACGGCACCGGCCGCGAGGGCGGTGCGCCGGCTGATGGGGGCGTTCGGCCAGAACGCGCGCGCCTCAGCGGGCGAGGGCGCGCAACCGCACTCGTCCGTGATGACGGATGCTGCCTGCATCCGCCCGTGCTCGCCTGTCACGCGGCCCCCTTCGCCGGAAAGATCCTTTTCACAATAACAACAACTTTCACATTCGCAACAGACCCGGTGGCACCGAGTGTCGCATCGCGTCTCCCATCGTGCCGCTTCCGCGCACGGGCCGGGGGATCCCGCGCCCTCGATTCGCGATTTCTCAGCGATATCCTTTATGCTAGATCGTCAGCGAGAGCGCCTTGCGCCCTCTACGGCCCCATCGTTTAGTGGCCTAGGACGCCGCCCTTTCACGGCGGTAGCACGGGTTCGAATCCCGTTGGGGTCACTCAGATCGATACAATTGAACAAGCATGGCCCTGTAGCGCAGTTGGTTAGCGTGCCGCCCTGTCACGGCGGAGGTCGCGGGTTCAAGTCCCGTCAGGGTCGCTCCGAGCGACGGGCCCTTTTTTCGGAGAGGGCCTTTCGTCTAGGACGCGGTGTTTTCGGATGCCGCGCGGCTCTGTAGCTCAGTTGGTAGAGCGCACGACTGAAAATCGTGAGGTCACGGGATCGACGCCCGTCGGAGCCACCACAGAACCCGCGGAACTACGCGGGTTTTCTTCATTGCAGGGGACGTCGTCTCTCACGCTGAACAGGCAGGTTCCCCGCCTGTGCCTTCCAAAAAAGGTGCAAGCCCCGAACTGCTGTCGTAGGCCGACATGAGCCGGATGCCGACTTCATCCATCACATCGACCGGGAAGTCCTTGAGGTTGCCGGTGCAGAGCACGTCGGCATCGACGGCGATCGCGGCGGCGAGCACATGACGGTCATCCTCGTCCGGCAACGAGAGCTCCGCCACGGTGGCCTTGGCCTCGCCATCCGGCTCTACCTCAGCCGCCGGGAACGCGCCGTTCATCGCGGCAACCAACCGTGCACCGGCGGCGGCATCGAACCCGGCGATGTTCGCCGCCAGGTGCTCGAGCACTTCTGCGAGAATCGCCGGGCTCCAGCGGATCTCGATCAGCTCGACCGTCGCCGCCTACAGCAGATAGTCTCGGAGCACGCGGGAGTAGAGCACGTTCGCGTCCGCGAGCACGACGCGAATCGGCGGACGCTCCTCGCCCTCGGCGAAGGTCACTCGAACAGGCCCAGCTCGTTCTGCAGCCGGGACAGCTCCTCCACGCCCTTCGTCCTCTGCTCCTTCTCCCATGCCCGGAACGCCTCGATGGACTCCATCGGGATGCGGTGATGCGCGCCGACCATGCGGAAACCCAGCTTGCCCTCGTCCATGAACTTGCGGACCTGAGGACGCGAGACGCCGAGTAGCGCCGCCGCCTCAGCGGGAGTGACCTCGGCGTGACCGTGCGTGACGACGACCCGCTGGCCGCGCGAGCGCGCGTCGACGATGCGAGCCAGCCACTCCGCGGTCTGCCGCGAGACACTGATATTGACCTCATCACCCACGCCGTCGAGTGCGCGGTGCAGTGCATCCGCGTCGCGGATCAGGACATCAGTCATGTCACTGCTCCATCTGCTCCAAGTGCTCCAAGTGCTCCAGATAGACAATGCCCGGGATAGGGTCTCAACAGTCCGGCTTCTCCGGTCACGACGAACCTTCGGCGGGCGGGCGGGATACATCCGCTTCCAGGGCCCTGCGCTGTCGATGTATTGGTAGGTTCGAAGGGACGAGGCGATCCCAGCCTCTCGCCATACGGTGCTGCGCGAAGAGGAGGATCGGTGACCATTCAGATGTGGCTGGCCGCTTCGATCTTCATCGGGGCCTACGTCATGATCGTCATCGACCGGGTCCCCCGGGTGATGATCGCCCTGGTCGGCGCGGCGCTCATGGTGCTCATCGGCACCGTCAGCGGGGAAGAGATCTTCTTCTCTCCGCACACGGGAATCGACTGGAACGTCATCTTCCTGCTCATCGGCATGATGATCATCGTCGGCATCATGCGGCACACCGGCATCTTCGACTACGTCGCGCTCTGGGCGGCGAAGCGCTCCCGGGGCCGCCCGTTCGTGCTCATGGTGATGCTCATCCTCATCACCGCGGTGCTCTCCGCCTTCTTCGACAACGTGACGACCGTGCTACTGATCGCTCCGGTCACCTTCCTCGTCTGCGACCGCCTCGGCCTCTCGCCGATTCCCTACCTGATCGCCGTCATCATGGCCTGCAACATCGGCGGAGCGGCGACCCTGATCGGCGACCCGCCGAACATCATCATCGGCAGCCGTGCCGGGTTGAGCTTCAACGACTTCCTCGTGCACATGGCCCCCATGGTCGTCGTCCTGCTCGGGGTACTCATCCTGTTCTGCCGCATCGTGTTCCGCAAGCACTTCGTCTACCAACCCGAGCGAGCGGCGCGCATCATGGCCCTCAACGAGCGCGAGGCGATCACCGACAAGACCCTGCTCGTCAAGAGCCTCGTCGTCGTGACGCTCGTGCTCGCAGGCTTCGCACTGCACTCCTTCGCGCACATCGAACCATCGATCGTTGCGATGCTCGGGGCCGGCCTTCTCGTGGTGCTCGCCAAGCTGGAGCCGAAGGACTACTTCGCCGATGTCGAGTGGGAGACGCTGCTGTTCTTCTCGGGGCTGTTCATCATGGTCGGCGCCCTCGTGCACATCGGCGTCATCTCGTTGCTCGGCAACGCCGCCGTCGACTTCATCGACGGCGACTGGGCGGCCGCCTCGACGTGGATCCTGCTCGGCGGCGGCGCCATTTCGGCGATCATCGACAACATTCCCTTCGCCACCACGATGGCACCGATCCTCGAAGACCTCGTGAACGCCGGCGGCCCCGAGGCGCAACCGCTCTGGTGGGCGCTCGCCTTCGCCGCCGACATGGGCGGCGTCGCCACGGCCGTCGGTTCGGCCGCCAACGTGGTCGTGCTCGGCATCGCCAGACGCAACGGCCACCCGATCTCTTTCTGGGAATACACCAAATTCGGCCTTCCTATGGCTATCATCGTGATCGGTCTGTGCATCCCGTACATGCTGCTGCGTTACTTCTAGACGCCTCGTCCCCGATCCGTCTTCACCTTCACCACCGAAAAGATCGAGATGAACGACATCCGTCTGCAAGACCTGCCCGTCGTGACGAGAGACACCACGGTTACCGAGGCCGCGCGCCTGCTCGCCGACAACGGCTGGACCGGGCTCATCGTGCTCGATGCGAACATGAAGCCCATCGACTCCCTGCACGCCATCGACGTGATGCGCTCACTGCTTCCGGGCTCGGTTGTCGAAGAGCCGGGCCTCGCACGAGTGCTCGATCAGGAGGCCGCGACCGAGATCCTGGCCGCGGTACCCGACTACACCGTTGGTGAGATCCTGGACGATACGCGGGCCGAAGTCGGCGTCATCGCCAGGGTGAAACCCGACGCCACGACCCTCGCCGTCGCCGCGGAGCTGATCGACAAGCTCACGCTGCTCGCCTTCGTCAAGGATCAGGACACCGAGACCCCGCGCTTCATCTCGGCGACTCGCGTGTTCCGCGAGATCCTGGCCGTGCGCGGTGAGGACCACTGACGCACGTCGGCTCCGAACTCGATGAAGGTCATGGACTCAGGGGGATCGACCCCGGCCGGCTCTCCCCGATCGGCTCGTCCGGCGTGGCGGAGAGCGCGATGAAGAGCGCCAGCACCGCGAGCGCCAGGGCGAGCGGCGTCATCGCGTAGCGCTCCCTCTTCGAGCGCGAGATCGCGTTCATGACCACGCCGAGGGCGAGGAGGGCGAACGCGATCCACATGCCGACCTGAGATACGGCATCCGGCAGCACGTCGATCACGCCTGCGCGATCCAGCGCCAGCACCGCGACGAAGCCGTACACGAGCACCGACACCGCCGAGGCGACACGGTAGCCGGCCGGCAGTACGCCCTCGTGCTGACCGCCCCAGGCGAAGCGCCCCCAGGGGGCTCCTGCCGCGAGCGCGAGCTGGAAGACGCAGAGGATCCCGAGAAGGACGACGAACGCCACCGCGAGGGTCATGGCCAGAACGTCAGCCCTTGCTGTCACCGTGGCGGGCGTTGCCACGGGCGTGGATGACCAGCCCCATCGCGAGGCTGACCGTCAGGATGCCGCCGACGAACACGACGGCGTTCCAGGCCGGCAGCTCGTGCGCGATGCCCATCATCACCAGGCCACCGACGAAGAGCACGAGATACACGACGAACATGAACATTCCGGGCCTCCAGGTCGATCCGATCCCAGCCTAGCGCCTCCGCGCCCGGTTCGCCCGAAGAGCGGTCACAGCTCCCCCGGCCGCATCACCTGCTCGTCGATCGCACGGATGACGCGCATTCCCGCCGTGTCGGGATGAGGCTCTGCATCCGGTGCCCGCGATCCCCGCCGCGGCCGGTAGACCACGAGCGAGTGGAACAGGAACCGAGCGAGGAACGCCGCCACCAGCGAGAGCACCATCGCGAGCATGACCGAGAGATGCCACGACTCGACCATGAGCGCCATCAGCGGGATGCGTAGGGCCGCCTCGATGTTGTTGAAGGTGAACGACTGGGCGAAGCGCACGCCGAGGCTCGCCGCACCCTTGCGCATATCGGCGAAGACGAAGCGCTCGAGCAGGATGAAGTTTCCGACGATCGTCACCTCGGCACCGATGATCGCGGCCCAGATGTAGTCGACGCCCATGCTCGTGAGAGCCCAGACGATGCCGAGATTGACCACCGCGCCGAGCAGGCCCACGATCGCGAACCCCGACATCTTGCCGAACCGCAGCCGCGTCAGATGCGCAAGGAAAGTCGCCCCCTGCCGTATCGTCGCCTTCGAGGTGCCGTGCTGGCGCGTACCGAAGTCCATCGGGACCTCGGCGGTGCGCAGCGTCGTGCGCGCGAGGATCTCGAGCAGGATCTTGAAGCCCTGCGGGCGCAGCCGATCCAGATCCAGCAGGCGGCGATCGACGAGGAAGAACCCTGTCATCGGGTCGCTCGTTCCCGCCAGCCGCAGCGGGAACATCGCCTTGGTGAGCAGCGTCGCCGCGCGCGAGACGCCGAAGCGGATCGTGGTGCCCAGCCCCGCCGAGTCGCCTCCGCCGATGTAGCGCGAGGCCAACACGACGTCCACGTCCCCCTGCGCGTGCCGTTCGAGCAGCGCAGGGATCAACTCCGGCGGATGCTGCAGATCCCCGTCCATCACGATGCAGATGTCTCCGGATGCCGCGGCGAACCCGGCCACCACGGCACCCCCGAGTCCGCCCACGTTCTCGTCGCGATGCAGCAGCCGCACCGGCAGGGTCGCGTCGGCGGCGACTCGTTCGATCTCGGCAGGCGTGTCGTCGGTGCTGTCGTCGACGAACAGGATCTCGGCGTCGTATCCGGCCAGTGCCGCAGAGGTGCGCGCGACGAGTTCCGCGACGTTGCCCCGCTCATTGAACGTCGGCACGATGACCGTGACGGCTGCTCCCACGTGCCTACCTCTCCCTCGCGTCGCCGACATCCATCGTGCCATGCTCCGAGCCTGCACGCGTCATCCGGGAGTACCCTGATGGGTATGATTTCCCCTGCTTCTGACACGATCACGATGTTCGGCGCGGAATGGTGCCGCGACTGCCGCCGCACCAAAGCCCAGCTCGATGAACTCGGCATCGCCTACACCTACGTGGACCTGGAGGCGGAACCGGACGCCGCGAACGTCGCTCGCGAGATCTCCGGGCGCACGAACATCCCCGTCGTGGTGTATCCGGATGCCACGCACCACGTCGAGCCCTCGAACGACGACGTCGAGGCCAAGCTGCGCGAGCTGTCGCTGATCTGAGCCCGCGCGCGGCGAAAAGGGTCGTGCATCCAGCTCAGCGCGCCCGCTACACTGGCGCGATGACGACGGATGCCCCGGTGCGCCTGCCCCGCTCCACGACCTTCCGCTATGCGATCGGATCCCTCGGCACCGGCGGCTACGCCACGCTGCCAGGCCTGGTCCTCACGTACTTCCTCACCGACAACCTGGGGGTGGCCGCGCTCACGGCGGGCATCATCGTGGCGGCGGCGAAGGTGTGGGACGTCATCATCGACCCCTGGATCGGTGCGGCCTCGGATCGCCAGCTCGTGCGCACCGGCTCCCGGCGCGGCTTCATGATCCTCGGGGCCCTGGCACTGCCGCTGTTCTTCGCCCTGACCTTCGCGGTGCCGCCCTCGCTCGGGCCGGCCGCCGGAGCGATCTGCGTGCTGCTGGCGTTCCTGGCCACCGCCACCGCCTTCAGCCTGTTCCAGGTGCCCTACGTCGCCCTCCCGGCCGAGCTCACCGACGGCTACGATGAGCGCACGCGGCTGCTCGGCTGGCGGGTCATCGTGCTCACCGCGGCGATCCTGCTGTTCGGCGCGGGCGGACCGATGCTGCGGGATGCCACCGGCGACCCTGTCACCGGATACCTGCTGATGGGCATCGTCGCGGGCGTCGTCATCGGGCTCGGAATGCTGATCGCCACGCGCACTGCGGATGACGCCGCAGCGCGCACCGCCGCCCAGGAGCGGCTGGCGGCACCGACACCGGGCCTGCGCGCCCAATACGCCGAAGGATGGAGCGCTCTGCGTCGCAGCACCCCCTTCCGGGCGCTGCTGGCGACCTTCATGCTGCAGGCGCTCGCGACCGGGATGATGCTCGGTGCGGCGCAGTACGTGGCGACCTGGGTGCTGGAGTCCGAGAGCGCGGTGACCTTGCTGTTCGCCGCCCTGGTCGGCCCGGCGCTCGTGGCGACCCCGTGCTGGACGGCGCTGTCGCGGCGCATCGGCAAGGAGCGCGCCTTCGCGCTCGCGAGCATCCTGTTCCTCATCGCGGCGGCCTCGATCGTCGTGGCCTCCTGGTCGCCGGGCACCTGGGTGTATGGTCCGGTGGCGGTCGCCGGCGTCGCCTACGCGGGCATGCAGGCGCTGCCGATGGCGATGCTGCCCGACGTGATCTCCCACGACGAGCGCACGAACGGTCGGGGGCGGGCAGGCACCTTCACAGGGGTCTGGACGGCGGGCGAGACGGTCGGATTCGCCCTGGGGCCGGCCGTGCTGGCGATCGTGCTGGCGCTCAGCGGCTACGTCTCTCGCGTGGCGGGCGACGCCTCGGTCGTGCAGTCGGAGGCCGCGATCAGCGGGATCGTGCTGAGCTTCAGCCTCGGCCCCGCACTGCTCATGGCGGCGAGCCTGCTGACCCTGCGCCGCTACCGGCTCCGTCGCGCCGACATCGAGCCGGCGACGTAGGCTGGAAGTCTCGCTCGAAGGAGGATCCGATGACTCCGGATGCCACACCCGCCCGCGCCGCCGCGAAGAAGACGGATGCCGCGGCGACCTCGGGTGCGTCCAAGAAGGCGACGGCGAAGCCGGGCGTGGCAAAGGCACCCGTGAAGAAGGCACCCGCTCCGGCGCTCACCACGAAGACCCGCCCCGCGGCATCCCCTCTCCCCTCCGAGGTCCGCGCCGCCCTCGACGCGGCGATCGTCGACCTGGCCGACGGCGCGCGCACCTGGGCCGCCCTCACCGTCGGGCAGCGCGCGAAGCTGCTGAAGGCCGTGCGCACCAACGTCGCGGCCGTCGTCGAAGAATGGGCGAGCGCCGCAGCGACGTCGAAGGGACTCAATGACGCGCACCCGCTGCGGGGCGAGGAGTGGATGAGCGGCCCCTACGCCGTTCTCGGTGCCATCGACGCCTATGTCGACACCCTCACCCGCCTGGCGTCGGGGCACAGCCCTCTCGACGGCGTGAAAACGGATCGCGCACCCGGCGGGCGCGTCCGCGTGCACGCCTTTCCCTTGACCTCTGAGGACAAGATGCTGCTCGCAGGGTTCAGCGGCGAGGTGTGGCTTCTGCCCGGGGTCACCCCGGGCACGGCGCGGGCGGGCGCGGGCCTGGCACAGCGCGACCCCTCGGCATCCGGAGGCGTAGGTCTGGTGCTCGGCGCCGGAAACATCACCTCGATCCCGGTGCTCGACGTGCTCTACGAACTGATCGCGCACAACCGCGTCGTCCTGCTCAAGCTCAACCCGACGCAGGATGCGCTGAAATCGGTGTTCGAGCACGCTCTCGCACCCCTCGTCAAGCCGGGGTTCCTGCGCATCGTCAGCGGCGACGGCACGATAGGTGCCTACCTCACCGCGCACGCGGGTTTCTCGCACGTGCACATCACCGGCTCTGAGGCGACCTTCGACGCGATCGTCTGGGGTCCGTCGTCGGGCACCGGAGCCGCAATGACGAAGAAGCGCCGCACCGAGAACCGGCCGCAGCTGACCACTCCGATCACCGCCGAGCTCGGCGGGGTGTCGCCGATCATCGTGCTGCCGGGAGAGTGGACGGACGCCGACCTGCGCTACCAGGCAGAGCACATCGTGACGATGCGGCTGCAGAACTGCGGGCACAACTGCATCGCCGGGCAGGTGGTGATCCTGTCGAGCGACTGGCCGCAGCGCAAGGCCTTTCTCGCCGCCCTGCGCCACGCCTACGCCAAGGCACCCGAGCGGCCGATCTGGTATCCGGACTCAGAGAAGCGGATGCAGCAGGCCGCGGAAGCCTACCCCGAGGCGCTCGATCTCGCCGGGCGGCTGCTCGTGGAGATCGAGGAGTCCGACGCCGAGCCGCTGCAGACGACGGAGTACTTCGCCCCGGTGCTGGGCGTCGTCTCACTTCCGGGCACTGGGCAGGAGTTCCTCGACGCCGCCGTCGCGCACGCCAATGACGAGCTGCACGGCACCCTCGGCGCGAACCTGATTGTCGACCCGGCAACCGAGAAGGCACTGGGCCCGGGCCTGGACCGGGCGATCACGCGGCTGCACTATGGCTCGATTGCGGTCAATGCCTGGACCGCTTTCGGCTTCATCGTGCCGACCCTCACCTGGGGTGCCTACCCCGGAAACACGATCCAGCGCGCCGGCAGCGGCATCGGGATCGTGCACAACGCACTGCTGCTGGATGGCGTGGAACGCTCGGTCGTACGCGGACCCTTCCGCGAGTTCCCCCGATCACTGACCGGCGGGCGACAGACGATCCTGCCCAAACCCCCCTGGTTCGTGACCTCCCGCACGGGCGCGGTGGTCAGCGAGGGCCTCACCCGCTACCGGGTGGATCACAGCATCCCGCGCCTGATGAAGACTCTCACGCAGGCGATGAAGGCATGACTACCCCTTAGAGATCGGATGCTGCAGCGCGGCGCCACGGAGTGAAGGCCGCCGAGGCGAGGATGGCGACCGCGGTCACGAGGATCAGCATCCGGTAGTCGGTGAACACCAGCACTCCGGCGGCGACGATCGTGAAGAGCGTCTGCGGCAAGTTGAACGCCATGTTCGCCGCGGCCGATGTGCGCCCCTGCAGCCGCGGCGGCGTGAGCCGCTGCCGCATGGTCACATAGGCGATCACGACCCAGGTCACACCGCCGCCGACCAGCGCAAGAGCCGCGAGCGTCACCGGGAAGGACTGCATCAGGACCGCAGCGACCGCGATGCCCAGGATCCCGAGGCCTATGCCGACGGTGCGCGCCTCGCCGAAGCGGCCGATCGCCCAGGTCGCGGTGACTCCGGCAAGGAGCGCGCCGATCCCCTGCAGGCTCACGAGCGGCCCGAGCATCTCGGGGGCGACGCCGAGTCCCCTCTCCATGAGCGGGAAGACAGCCACGTTGACCAGGCCGGTTGCGGCGAAAGCGATAGAGACGAGCAACGTGAGGCTGCCCAACGGCGAGGTGTGGAACAGGTGCCGGAAGCCCGCAGTGACCTCACCCCACCAGGAGCCGCCGGTGGCGGCGTCTTCGACGGGCGACTCGGTTACTTGAACCCGCAGGAGCAGGAGCGCGGCGATCCCGAACAGAACCGAGGTCACGACGACGACCGCGTAGGGGCCGGCGAAGGCGTAGATCGCGGTGCCCACGAGCGGGGACAGCAGGCGGAAGCTCTGATCGACCATCGAGAGCATGCTGTTACCGGAGGCGAGGGACGCATCGGGCAGCAGATCGCGGATCAGGCCGGACTGCGCGGATGCCGTCAGGAACCCGACCGTGCCGTAGAAGAAGACGGCGAGATGAATGATCCAGGCCTGTCCGGGTTCGCGCACGAACAGGAGCGCGAGCAGCAGCACGGCGATGGCGGCGTTCGCGAGTATCAGCAGCTTCTTGCGCGAGACGTGGTCGGCGAGATGACCGAGAAACGGCGCGAAGATCGCGGGAAGCCCGATCGCGGCGAAGACGAGGCCGGCGAGGCTGTCCGATCCGGTGAGATCCTTCACCCACACCGCCGCCATGAGATACAGAGCGCTGTCGGCGAGGTTCGTGAACACCCAGGCGCCGGTGAGCGTGCGGAAACCCGGCGAGGCGAGAGCGGGAAAGCGCCGCGTCCAGCGGCCGGCCGGTTCGGGTGCCGGCTCAGGGGTCGTGGTGGTCACCGGGCCGGTCATGACTCGCTCGCTTCGGCGTGGGAGGGAAGATCGGGGTGGACGGTGGCGAACAGCCTGCTGGGGCGGGCACCGCCGGGGCGCAGCGAAGGGTCGTCCTGACGGCCTGCGAAGCGCTCCGTCAGCCCCTGCACCTCCTTGCTGAGCTCGGCCATCTCCTCGACCGTCGCCCAGAAGGTCGAGCGGGTCACCGTCATGGAGTCGATCCACTCCGCCGGCTCCTGGTCGAGGTTCTGCAGGAACGTGCGTGTATAGGCGGCGGCCCGCTCGAGCGAGAGCGTGGCGAGCTCGGCGACAGCGGGCACCGAACCCGGAGCGTCCGGGGACGGCCGCACATCGAGGCTGTGACTCACCGGGCGCCAGGGCTTCTCCCGGCCGCGACGCGGTGCCGGTTCGATGAAGCCGTACTTCGCGAGCATCCTGAGGTGAAAGGAGCAGCTCGCGACCGATTCGCCGATGCGCTGTGCGCACTCGGTCGCGGTCGCCTCGCGCGACTCGGTGATGATGTCGAGCAGCTCGAGCCGGATCGGGTGCGCGAGGGCGCGGATGCGGGCGGGATCGGAGACGGTGGGACGCTCGTTCATGACTCGAGCGTATAACTCTAAAGATATCTTTCGCAAGTTCTCTTTAGAAAGATACCTTTCGCAGACTTTCCGCTACAGGTCGGATGCCGGCACGGCGAACACATCGCACTGGCTGAGCCCGTGCTGGTAGCCGGTCGCGAACCAGAACTGGCGCTGCTCGCTGGATCCGTGCGTCCAGCTGTCGGGGTTCGGGACGCGCCCGGACAGCGACTGGATGTGGTCGTCGCCGACCACCGAGGCGGCGTTGATCGCATCGGCGAGCTGCTTCTCGGTGGGCGGCTTGAGGTACGGCACGCCGTTGGCATCCTTCTGCTCGGTCATCGCACCCACCCAGGCACCCGCGAAGCAGTCGGCCTGCAGCTCCATGCGCACGCCATTGCTCGTCGCACCCGTGCCGTTGTTCGGCCGCTCGGCCATGATGCCGGTGATGTTCTGGACGTGGTGCCCGTACTCGTGCGCGACGATGTAGAGCTGCGCGAGCTCTCCCGCCGAGGCGCCGAACTGCTGACGCAGCAGCGGCCAGAAGGCCGGGTCGATGTAGATGCCCTCGTCGGGCGGGCAGTAGAAGGGCCCGACGGCGTTGGATGCGGTGCCGCACGGGGTGCTGGTCGACCCGTCCACGACCGTCAGCGACGGCGCGCGGTAGTTCTCGACGTTGTCGGCCCAGAACTGGTCGATCGCGAGGGACACCGCGGCGATCCGGCAGGCGTCGTCCTTGTTGGCATCGGCTCCGGTGTTGCACTCGGCGATCTGCGCTGCGGGCTGCTCCTGCGAGGAACCGCCGAAGATGCCCTCGACGAGCGGCGCGAAGTCGGCGAAGCCGAAGGCGTTCATGAGGACCACGATGAGTGCGCCAGCACCCACGACGGAGCCGCCGGCCACCGCTGCGTTGCGTCCGCGACGGCTCGCCTTGTTGCCGCTGACATCGGCGTTCGGATTGAAAGTCATGCACAAAAGCGTACTCCGCCCCGGCGTAGGCTCAATGCATGAGCACGACGATCACCATCACCGGGGCGGGCGGACAGATCGGTTACGCGCTGCTCTTCCGCATCGCCGCGGGCGACATGCTCGGGCCGGACGAACCGGTGCGGCTACGACTGCTCGAGATCCCGCAGGGGATGAAGGCCGCCGAGGGCGCTGCACTGGAGCTGCAGGACTGCGCCTTCGGGCTGCTCGAAGACGTCGAGGTCACCGACGACCCGGCGGTCGGTTTCGAGGGATGCCAGCACGCCCTGCTCGTGGGCGCACGCCCTCGCGGGCCGGGCATGGAGCGCGGTGACCTGCTCGCTGCGAACGCGGGGATCTTCGGACCGCAGGGGGCCGCGATCGCCGCGCACGCGGCATCCGACGTGCGCGTGACCGTCGTGGGCAACCCCGCCAACACCAATGCTCTGATCGCCGCGGCCTCCGCCGAGGGCGTGCCTGCCGAGCGCTTCAGCGCCCTCACCCGCCTCGACGAGAACCGCGCGAAGGGACAGCTCGCGCTGACCTTGGACGCACCCGTGGCAAGCATCCGCCGGGTGGCGGTGTGGGGTAACCACTCCGCGACGCAGTTCCCGGATGTCTCGCACGCCACCGTGGACGGGCGGCCGCTGGTCGACGCGCTCGCCGAGCGCGTGGAGGATGTGCGTGCGTGGCTGGAGGGCACCTTCATCCCGCGCGTCGCCGGGCGGGGGGCCGAGATCATCGAGGTGCGGGGCTCGTCTTCGGTGGCCTCTGCCGCGAACGCGGCCATCGAGCACGTGCGCGACTGGACGCGGGGAACGGATGACTGGACGAGCGCCGCCATCGTCTCGCACGGCGAGTACGGGGTGCCCGAAGGGCTGGTGTGCTCCTTCCCGGTGCGTGCGGAGCGTGGACGGTGGCATGTCGTCGAAGGAGTGGAGATCGAGGACTGGGCGCGCTCTCGGATCGACGCATCGGTCGCCGAACTCGTGGCCGAGCAGGACACGGTGCGGACGCTCGGGGTCCTCTGAACCCTGCGGTTCCGGCCCCCGGGGAAACAGGGCAGACTAGAAGGCGACGACGGGAGGCACACGATGGACGATGAGCTCGCACAGACGAGTCCGCTGCACCTGCCGCACGCGTCCACCGAGTGCCCGAAATGCTTCGAAGAACTCGTCGATGACCGGTTCTGGTGGGCGGCCCGTCCCGAGGGCTCGCGCCTGGTGGGCCTCGTCGTCATCCGCGACGACATGCCCTCAGTGGTCAGCCAGCGCGACGACCTGACGCGGTTCGGGGTGCCGATCGAAGGATTCCGGCATCCCTCACCGGAGGTGCTGGAGACCTGGGAGGGTCGCCTCGCGCGTCTGATCGCCACCCTGCACACCGGCGACGTACTCGTTGTCGTGAACCTCAGGGCACTGGGGTCGGATGTCGACGAGGCCACCCGGATCGTGGCAGAGCTGCAGCGTCGCGGCATCATGGTGAAGGTGCTGAGCCATGACGCCCGACACCTCGCCAACGCCGCGCACTGAGTCGCAGTCTCAGGACGTGGCTCGCCAGCATCCGGCGACGTGATCGTCGACGAGGCCTGCCGACTGCATGAGCGCGTACATCGTGGTGGGTCCGACGAAGCGAAAGCCCCGCCGGCGCAACTCGGTGCTCAGGGCGGTCGACTCGGGCGTGACCGCGGGGATGTCGGCCAACGTACGGGGGCGATCTGCGCGGTTCGCGGGCGCGAACGACCAGATCACCGCGTCCAGTTCGCCGGGTGCCATCTCGCAGACGAGGGCGGCGTTGGCGATGGTTGCGAGGATCTTCGCCCGGTTGCGGATGATCCCGGGGTCTGCCAAGAGGCGCTCGATGTCCTCTTCACCGAAGGCCGCCACCGTTGCCTGATCGAAGCCGGCGAACACCTCGCGCAAGCGCGGGCGCTTGCGCAGGATCGTGATCCAGCTGAGGCCCGCCTGGAAGCCCTCGAGAGCGAGCTTCTCGAACAGCACCCGGTCGCCGTGCAGCGGCGTCCCCCACTCCTCGTCGTGGTAGCGGCGGTACTCGGCGTCGCTCCCGACCCACGCGCAACGCGCGCGACCCTCGTGCTCGATGACGCTCACGAGATCAGGCTAGCCGACGCAGGCAGCTGACTTGTCGGCAGTTGTTGCCGGATGCACGCAGCCTTGGCGACACCGACTGCCGCTGAGTCGGACGGAGTGAGGGATGTGGGAGCTCGGGTCAGGACGCGGCCTTCTTCTGCTTCCAGAGCGCCTTCTCCTCAAGCGGGGCCGCACCGGATGCCGCGAGCGCGGCGTAGTAGGCGCGCGCCTCATCCTGACGCTTCTCTTCGACGCCCGAGGCGATCGGTGCCCGCACATGCTCGGGCTCGTAGCCGAAGGCGTTCACGAGATCGACCGCGTGCGGGCGGAGCCTCGCGCAAAGCCGGTCGATGTAGCGCGAGACGGATGCCGCGCGCTGCGACGAGAGCCGTCCGTTGATGAGGTACCAGGCCAGGTGCTTCTCGATCAGGTGCATCCCGAACAGGTCCCGCAGCCAGGTCAGCACCTGTACGGTGCCCTCGTCGGATGCGGCGTGCACAGCATCCGTGAAGGCCTCCCACTGCAGCAGCTCGCCGTGAGCGCGGGCTGCCTCGATGAGGTCGAACTGGTTCTCGTTGAACAGACGCAGCGCCTCCTCAGGGCTCGCCTTCTGGGCGGAGCGCAGACGTCCGGCGATGTCGCCGACCATGTCCTGCACGCGGTCGGCGAGCAGCCCGTGCTGCTGGCTCTCGCGCAGTCCCAGCTCCACCGAGCGCGAGGTGAGACCGAGATCGGCGACCGCCTGGCCGAGCTGGCGCAGGCCCGCACCGTGAAAGACGCGCTCGGCGGTCTGACCGACGGCGAAGGCAGCGAGCTTGGCGGCATCCTTGCCCTTGAACTGCTCGGCGTAGTCGGTGAGGAGGCGCTTGCCGACCAGCTGCAGCAGCACATTGTTGTCGCCCTCGAACGTGACATAGATATCGAGGTCGGCCCGCAGTCCCACCAGCCGGTTCTCGGCCATGAAACCGGCACCGCCGCAGGCCTCGCGCGCCTCTTGCAGAGCGTCCAGCGCATGCCAGGTGGACAGGGGCTTGAGGGCCGCGGCGAGAGTCTCGAGATCCTCGCGATCCTGATCCGTGTCGGCACGGTGGCTGAAGACGTCGTCGAACTTTCTCAGGAACTCGTCGTGCGCGAAGATCTGCGCGTAGGTCGTCGCCAGCAGCGGCAGCAGGCGCCGCTGGTGCTTGGCGTAGTCGAGCAGCACCACCTCCTGCCCGTCGGCACCATCGAACTGGCGGCGCTGCGAGCCGTAGGTGATCGCGATGTGCAGCCCCAGGGCGGATGCCCAGGACGCTGCCCCGTCGAGCGAGACCCGGCCCTGCACGAGCGTGCCGAGCATGGTGAAGAAGCGACGCCCCGGGCTCTGGATCGAGCTCGTGTAGGTGCCGTCCGGGGCGACATCGCCGTAGCGATTCAGCAGATTCGTGCGCGGCACGCGGATGCGGTCGAAGGCGAGCCGGCCGTTGTCGATGCCGTTCAGGCCCCCTTTCAGACCGTCGTCCTCGCGCGTGATGCCGGGCAGGTCGTTGCCGTCGTCGTCGCACAGCGGCACGTAGAAGCAGTGCACGCCGTGGTTGACGCCCTGCGTGATCAGCTGCGCGAACACGGTCGCGGCGATCCCGTGCAGTGCGGCGTTGCCGAGGTACTCCTTGGTCGCCGCGCGGAAAGGCGTATGGATGACGAACTCTTCGGTCTCCGGGTCGTAGGTCGCGGTGGTGCCGAGGGCGGCGACATCCGAGCCGTGGCCGATCTCGGTCATCGCGAAGGCACCGGGGGTCTCGAGGCTGAGGATGCCGGGCAGCCACTTCGCATGGTGCTCGCTCGTGCCCAGCTGCAGCACCGCCGCGCCGAACAGTCCCCACTGCACGCCCGACTTGATCTGCAGGCTGGGGTCTGCCGCGACGAGCTCCTCGAAACCGGCGATGTTGGCACCGTTGTCCTCGAGCCCGCCGAAGGCCTTGGGATACGCGCGCTGCACGGATCCGTTCTGCACGAGGCGGCGGAGCTGTCCGAGCACGCGTTCGCGGTGCGCGTCCTTGCCGAGGTCGTCGATGCGCCAGAACGCGGGATCCTTGATCATCTCGCGCGCCGCGCGGCGGGTCTCGGCCCAGGTGCCGAGCAACTGCTCGGTCAGTCGGGCTACGTCGACGCGGGGGGTCTTCTCTGCGGTGTCGGTCGTCGTGGCGTCGGCCATGGCAATCCTCTCGGAGATGAAGGGGGATGCCTCCATGGTAGGTCTGCAACAACACTCTCAGAAAGCGGCTGTGCGCTTCCTCCAAGCGATCCGCGCGGGAACCCCCGGCGGCCTTGTCCGCTCCCCACAGGGGCTGCTATCGGTGACCGGCGATCACGGCGAGCACCGCCTCGCCGTAGGCCTCGCGCTTGGCTGCGCCGATACCGGTGATGCCGTCCAGGGCTTCGAGAGATGCGGGACGATGCTCGGCGAGCGCGCGCAGCGTCGCATCCGCGAAGACGATGTAGGCGGGCACGCCCTGCTCCTTCGCGACCCCTGCCCGCCAGGCGCGCAGCGCCTCGAACAGCTCCCGGTCGGCCTCGCTCAGGGTCTCGGCCGCCGCACTCGCCTTGCGCGTGCGCGTCTTCGCCACGCGACCGATCGTGTCGCGACGCAGCAGCACGTCGCGTTCGCCGCGCAGTACCTCGGCTGCGTCCGGGCCAAGGGCGAGCGTGCCGTACTCCCCCTGCGGCACCAGGACGCCCGAGGCGAGGAGCTGCCGCACGACGCTGCGCCAGTCCTGATCCGAGAGATCGGCACCAATGCCATAAGTAGTGAGCGACTCGTGGCCCTGCTGCCGAACGCGCTCGGTGTCCGCCCCGCGCAGGATGTCGATGAGGTGGCCCGCGCCGAAGGCGTGCCCGCGCTCGCGCCGCAGGCGCACGATCGTGGAGAGCAGCTTCTGCGCCGGCACCAGCCCGTCGAAGGTCTCCGGGGTCTCGAGGCAGGTGTCGCAGTTGCCGCACGGACCGGACGTCTGCCCGAAGTACCCGAGCAGGTTCTGCCGACGACAGCTCACCGTCTCGCACAGCGCGAGCATCGCATCCAGATGCTGCTGCATCCGCATCTTGTACGCGCGCTCACCGGGAGACTGATCGATCAGCCGCCGCTGCTGCACCACGTCGCCCAGGCCGTAGGCCATCCAGGCGATCGCGGGATCGCCGTCGCGCCCGGCGCGCCCCGTCTCCTGGTAGTAGCCCTCGACGGACTTGGGCAGGTCGACGTGCGCGACGAAACGCACGTCGGGCTTGTCGATCCCCATCCCGAAGGCGATGGTGGCGACCATGACCACGCCGTCCTCACGCAGGAACCGCGCCTGGTTCGCAGCCCGCACCTCGGCTGGAAGTCCCGCGTGATAGGGCAGCGCGTCGATGCCCTGCGCCCGCAGATGCTCGGCGGTCTGCTCGACGGACTTGCGGCTGAGAGCGTAGACGATGCCGGCCGGCCCCTCCGGCCCTTCGACGAGCTCAGGGACCGACCGGATGAACGCCAGCAGCTGGCGGCGGACGTCGACCTTGGCCTCGATGCGGTACTGGATGTTGGGGCGGTCGAAGCTCGCCACGAAGTGCCGGGCGTCCGGCAGCCGCAGCCGCTCGGTGAGCTCGCGGTGCGTCGCATCGGTCGCGGTCGCGGTGAGCGCCATCCGGGGAACCCCCGGGAAGCGCTCGTCGAGATCGCCCAGGGCGAGATAGTCGGGGCGGAAGTCGTGACCCCACTGCGAGACGCAGTGGGCCTCGTCGATCGCGATGACGCTCAGACGCCCGCGCTGAAGCAGCGTCGTCGTCTGCGGTGCCGAGAGCCGCTCGGGGGCGACGTAGAGCAGGTTCAGCTCGCCGGCGAGATAGGCCCGTTCGACCGCAGCGCGCTCGGGCGGAGACTGGGTCGAGTTCAGGTAGGCGGCCCGCACGCCGTTGGCCAGGAGCGCGTCGACCTGATCGTGCATCAGCGCGATCAGCGGGCTCACGACGAGCCCCGTGCCCTCGCGCACGAGGGCCGGGATCTGATAGGTGACGCTCTTGCCGCCGCCGGTGGGCATCAGCACGACGGCGTCGCCGCCGGCCGTGACGTGCTCCACGATCGCCGCCTGGTCGCCGCGGAAGGCGTCATAGCCGAAGACGGTGCGCAGGATCTCCAGCGGTTCTCGCGGCATGTGCCTCAGCGTATCGGCCGCCCGCGACATCCGGGATCCGTTCTCAGCAGTCCGGATCCCCGAAGCGATCGATCGTGTGGCGCGCGTGCGCGATGCGGCGCAGAGCCAGGATGACGGGCGCGACCAGTTCGGTTCCCAGCACCGAGTAGAAGACGGCCTGCTCAGCGGACTCGGTGGGAACGCCCGCGATCTCGGCCGCGGCGATGCGGTCGACCCCGGCGGCGACCTCGCGGAACCTCTCATCCGGTACCGGGAAGTTCACTGCGTCCAGCGCCGCGAGCGCGCGGTCGAGTTCGGCGAGCGCACCGAACCCCTCGGGAACCTCCCAGCCGAGCGTGGCCATGAGTGCGTCGGCGTACGGAACCGGACGATACGCGGTGGTGTCGGTCGCCAGCGAAAGCAGCGACGCCGGATCGGCGGGCGGGTCGTCGATCACCGCGACTACGGCGCGAACCCGCTCGAGCGAGAGCCCGGCGACCTCGACGAGTGCGCGGATGAGGCGCAGACGTCGCACATGCGAGGCGTCATAACGCGCCTGCGTCCGGCTCGTAAGGGCTCCCGGGGCGAGGATGCCCTCACGCAGGTAGAACTTGATCGTCGGCACCGGAACGCCGGTCTCAGCAGAAAGCTGCGAGATTCTCATGGATGCCTCTTGACTTAGGTAGTGAAACTGTCCAATATTGGAGAGGAGCAATATCTAATCCTATTCGCAATCACCGATCCGATCTGGAGGCACGACGATGGTCACACGCACGACTCACGAACCCGCGGGCAGCGTCGTGCTGTTCCTGATCGGCATGCGCTTCAACAAGCGGTGGCGGATCGACGCCTGGATGCCCGCGTTCCTCGCGATGCCCCGCATGCTCAAAGAGCTCTCGATGGATCCCGCGTCCGGATTCCTCGGCTTCCGTCTGCTGCGCGGCGAACGCGGCGTGACCGTCGTGCAGTACTGGCGCGACACGGACTCGCTCTACGCCTACGCGAACGCGAAGGAGCGGGAGCACCGCCCCGCCTGGCAGCACTTCTACCGCACCGCGCACCGCGTCCCCGGTGCCGTCGGGGTCTGGCACGAGACCTACGAGGTCACCCGTGCCGAGACGCTCTACATGGACATGCCGACGACGGGTCTGGCCAAGGCGCTGGGCGAGGTCCCCGTCGGTCACGGCAGCGAGACAGCGCGGGAGCGGATCTCCCGCCCGACCCGCGAGTGACCGCGAACCGCGCCGGCCCCCGGCGACGTAACGTAGAGGGACGAGCGAAGGAGCGAGCATGAGCGATATCACAGTGACCCGCAACGACGAGCGGTCCCGCTACGAGATCCGCTCCGGCGACGTGCTCGCCGGGTTCGCCGAGTTCGAGCGACGCCCCGGCAGCATCCGCTTCGTCCACACCGAGGTCGATCCGGCGTTCCGAGGCACGGGGATCGCGATGCAGCTGGCCGCCGAAGCGCTGGCAGATGCCGCAGCCAGCGGCGAGACGATCGTGCCGCTGTGTCCTTTCATCGCGAAATACCTGCGCCGGCACAAGGTTCCCGGTGCCGTCATCGCCTGGCCCGAGCAACCCGGCCGCTGAGATGCACGGACCCCGGTCGATCACCCTCGAACCCCGCGAGGTGCCGCTCGGCGGCGTGCGGGGGATGACCGTGCTGCGCACGCTCCCCCACCGGGACCTGCCGACGATCGGGGCATGGTGCTTCCTGGATCGCTTCGGGCCGGAGCGGACGAGGATGCGAGTCGAGCCGCACCCGCACATCGGCCTGCAGACGGTCACCTGGCCGCTGGTCGGAGAGATCCGTCACCGCGACTCGCTCGGCAGCGACTCGGTGCTCCGTCGCGGCGAGCTCAACCTGATGACCGCAGGTGACGGCATCTCGCACTCCGAGTACTCCGTCGGCGACGATCCGGTGCCGCTGGACGCGCTACAGTTCTGGGTCGTGCTCCCCGAGGACGCCCGGCACGGACCGGGCGGTTTCGAGCACCACGCAGAGCTTCCCGCCGTGACCCTACCCGCCCAGGAGGGTCCGGATGCCACGGTCACGGTCGTGCTGGGCGAGTTCGCGGGAGTGCGCTCCCCGGCATCCGCCTTCACCCCCATCGTCGGTGCGGAGATCCGGCTGGACGCCGGTGCACGCGTCGAGGTGCCACTGACGGCGGCCTGGGAGCACGCGATCATGCTCGTCGAGGGCGAGGTGCGGGTCGCGGGCGTCCCGGTGGAGCCTGGACGGATGCAGTTCCTGGGTGACTCGCGCGATGTCGTCGAGGTCAGAAGCTCGCAGCGCGCGCTGCTGTTCCTGCTCGGCGGCGCGCCCTTCGATGAGGATCTCGTGATGTGGTGGAACTTCGCCGCGCGCAGCCACGAGGAGATCGAGCGGGCGAGAGAGGACTGGGAGGCGGCGCGCCCGCGATTCGGTCGCGTCTCCGGGCACGGTGAGGTCCGGATCCCCGCTCCGCCCATCCCGCACGTCCGGCTGAAGCCGCGCCACCGGCGGATATAACCGGCGTTCCGGACTCCTCGTGGACCCTGCACAGGTCTACGCTGAGATGGTGCCGAAGTCGTCATCCGTGCTCTCCACCCGCGTCCTGCTGACGTGCGCGGCCATCGGCGTCGCGCTGGGGATCGTCACCGCGCTGTGGACTCCGCTGCACGGCATGGCCGCTGCCGTCCCGATCGTGTACGGACTCATCCTCGGTTTCCACTCCCTCCCCGGAGTGGTGGCGCAGCAGGTGCTTCGCCTGCCGTGGGTCGCACTGATCACGCACGCGATCGCGGCGCTCGTGGCCATCGGGTTCGTTCCCGTCATGGCCGGGCGCTACCTCATGGCGGCCGCGATCTTCGGTGGTGTGCAAGAGGGCATCTCGGCGCTCACCCGCTATCGTCACTGGGAGTCCTGGCGCTTCCTTCTGGCGGCCGCGATCACCGGGGCCATTCTCGTGGTGCCGATGTGGTTCGCCTTCCATGTGTCCCAGATGCCGGGCTGGGCAGCCGCGGTCTTCGTCGCGCTGTTCGTGCTCGGGCCGGTGGCGTGGACCGTGGTGGGGTTGCTCCTGGGCGCATCGCTGCGGCGCGCCGGGTTAGCTTCCGCCGCACCCCCTCGCTGACCCTCGAAGCACCACGGCCGTGATCCCGCGCCCGCACGGCTCCAGTCGCACTTTTAATTGTTTTGGTGCCTCGGAATGACCTTCCTCGCGACCGGAACGGCGGGGACCGAGGAGCGGGGGGAGCTGGCACCCCAGGTAAGCCTCAACTAAGTTGGAAGCGTAACGATCCACCGACCCGAGGTTGCGCCGTGCGCCCACCCGCGCCCCTGCTCCGCGTGCATGACCTCACCGTCACCCACGCGGGGGCCGAGCGTCCCTCCCCGGATGGGGTGAGCTTCGAGGTCCGCGCTGGAGAGGTCGTGCTGCTGCTCGGGCCCAGCGGCTCTGGCAAGTCCACGCTCACCCTGGCCCTGAACGGCCTCGTGCCGCATGCGATCCCCGCCGAGGTCGCCGGTGTCGTCGAGGTGGGCGGACTCGACGCCGCGATCACGACGGTCGCCGAGCTCAGCACCCGGGTCGCGATGGTGTTCCAGGATCCGGATGCGCAACTGGTCACCGGCACCGTGCTCGACGAGGTCGCCTTCGCGCTGGAGAATCTGCTGCTGCCCGTGGACGAGGTGCTCACCCGCAGCGAAGAGGCCCTGCGCCGCGTCGGCCTCTGGGAACGGCGGCACGAGAACCCCGACCGGCTCTCCGGCGGCGGTCGCCAGCGACTCGCGATCGCCAGCGCCCTGGCCATGGCATCCCCCGTGATCGTGCTGGACGAGCCGACCGCGAACCTCGACGCGCGTGGCGTCGACGATGTCTACGCGGCCCTCGCCGACCTCGTGGCATCCGGGGATCGCGCGATCGTGCTGGTCGAGCATGACCTCGACGCGGCCATGAGCTTCGCGACCCGCGCGATCGTCCTCGACCGTGCGGGGCGCCTCGCCCTGGACGGTCCGGTGCGCGAGGTGATCCTCGGGCACACCGCGGAGCTGCTCGAGATGGGCGTGTGGCTCCCGGGTGCGACGCTCGCGGCGCTTCGCCTGCGGGATGCCGGGATCCCGATCGATCCGCTGCCGCTGACTCCGGATGAGCTGGTGAGCGCTCTCAAGGAGATGCCGGACCTCACCCCGCGGTCGCTCCGCGAGGATGTCGCAGGCGACCGAGACGAAACACGGCGGATCGATGAGCAGAAAGCTACTTCGCTTCGACTCGCTGCGCTCGCGAGCCGACCGGGGGACGAGACAGGTGCCGTGACGACTGGCATCCCGATCCCGGTGGCAGAACCGCTCATCCGCGCCCGCGGGCTCACCGTCCGTCGCGGGCGCACCGAGGTGCTGCATGGTGTCGACCTCGATGTCGCCGCGGGCAGCTTCGTCGCCATCATCGGTGCGAACGGGGCGGGCAAGACCACGCTCATCCAGGCGCTCGCCGGCGTCGTGCCGCCGCCGCGCGGGCAGGTCTCGGTCGCGGGCATGGATCCCGGCACTGCCGCACCCCGGGATCTGACCGCACAGATCGGCTTCGTCTTCCAGAACCCCGAGCACCAGTTCATCACGAACACGGTCTTCGACGAGCTCGCCCACGGGCTGCGGCTGCGCCGCCTCGACCCCGGCGAGATCGAGGCGCGCGTCAGCGGGATGCTGCAGCGATTCGGCCTGGAGGACAATGCTCAGACCCATCCCTTCCTGCTCTCCGGCGGCGAGAAGCGGCGCCTCTCGGTGGGTACCGCGCTCATCACGCGGCCGCGCGTGCTCGCCCTCGACGAGCCGACCTTCGGGCAGGACCGCGCGCGGGCCGCGGAACTGCTCTCGCTGCTGCATGACCTCCGCGACGAGGGCACGACGATCCTGGTGGTGACGCACGATCTGCAGCTCGTGGCCGATTTCGCCACCCACACCGTCGTGCTCGAGGACGGCACCGTGCGCGCGGCAGGCCCGACCTCGGAGATCTTCCGCTCCGTGGCGCTGTTCGAGAACACGGGACTGCGTCTGCCGGCGCTGCACCGGGCACTCCCCTCATCTCTTCGAGGGCTGCGACTGGCGGTGGCGCGATGAGCCTCGCGACCGGCCCGGCCACCGTTGCGGCCCGCCCACTTTCCGCCTTCGATCCCTACGCCGAGATGCGACCCGCCTCGCCCTGGCGGTTCCTGCATGCCCTCAACCCCCTCGCCAAGATCGCCGCCGTCGCCCCGGCGATGATCCTGCTCATCTTCGTGCGCGACCACGCGACCCCGCTCGCCTTCCTCGCACTGTCGTACGCGCTGATCCTCGCGGGCGCTCGGATGACCCGGCTGACCGCGGCGCTGCTCCTGCTCGCGATCCCGCTCGGGATCGCCGCGATCGGCCTCGGTTTCGCGGTCTGGGTGGACGCCGCGGGCGTTGCCGACAGCGCGCCCCTGCTGCGGATCGGGACGTGGACCCTGTACCTCGGCGCGATCGAGGTGGGACTGGCCACGTCGCTGCGCCTCGCGGCGATCCTCGCCCTCGCGCTCATCGGGGGCCTGACCATGACCGGCCCCGACCTCGTCCGCGCGAGCGTGCAGCAGTTGCGCGTGCCGTACCGGATCGGGTACACGGCGCTGGCCGCCTACCGCTTCGTGCCGCGCTTCGGCCACGAGCTCTCGGTCATCCGCGCCGCCCACCGCGTGCGCGGGCATCACGGCGGGCGCGGACCCTTCGCGCGCCTCGCCCGCGGCTGGGGCTACATCGTGCCGCTGCTGGCCGGTGCCATCCGGCACGCCGAACGCATGGCCCTCGCGATGGATGCGCGCGCCTTCGGCGCGTATCCGACACGCACCGAGCGGCACCTAGTGCCCTTCCGCGTGCGCGACGTGGTCTTCATCGCGGGGATGCTGGCAGCATCCGCCGCGATCTTCGCCGCGTTCTTCCCTTGGCGGCTGAGCTGAGCGCCCTCAGCGCTTGCCGGCGAGCTGGCGGCCGACGATATCGCGCATGATCTCGTTCGTGCCGCCGTAGATGCGGTGGACGCGGGCATCGGTGAAGGCCCGCGCGATCGGGTACTCCATGATGTAGCCGTAGCCGCCGTGCAGCTGCACGCCGATGTCGAGCACCTCCCACTCGCGATCGGTCGTCCAGAACTTGACCTTGGCGGCATCCTCGGCCGTGAGCGTGCCGTCCTTGTACGCGAGCATGGCGCGGTCGACGTAGGCCCACATCGCCTCGGTCGTGGCGGCCATGTCAGCGAGGCGGAAGCGAGTGTTCTGGAAGTCGGCGATCCGCTCACCGAAGGCCTCGCGGTCCCTCGTGTAGGCGACTGTCCACTTCGTCGCGGCCTCCGCGGCGGCAGCGGCGGCGACGCCGATCGAAAGGCGCTCCAGCGGCAGGTTCATCATCAGCTGGATGAAGCCCTGCCCCTCCTTGCCGCTGATGAGATTCTCCTCGGGAACGAAGACATCCTGAAACGAGAGCTCTGCGGTGTCCCAGCCGTGGAAGCCCATCTTGTGCAGCTTCTTGCCCTGGTCGAACCCCTTCATGCCCTTCTCGAGGATGAGCAGGCTGAAGGCGTCGGGGCGATTGCCCTCGCCGGTCTTGACGAAGGTCACCACGATGTCGGCGGTGCTGCCCGAGGAGATGAAGGTCTTCGCGCCGTTGACGAGATAACCTCCATCGACCTTCTTCGCGCTGGTCTTGATGCCGCGCAGGTCCGATCCCGCCGCCGGGTCGGTCATGGCGAGCGCGCCGAGCACCTCGCCCGTGGCCATCCGGGGCAGCCATTTCTCCTTCTGCTCCTGCGTGCCCATGTGCACGATGTAGGGTACGGCGAGATCATCGTGGATGCCGAGGGCACCCGCGAGGGAGCCGGCGCCCGCGCCGATGACCTCCTCCATCACGATCGCGCGGAAGCGGTAGTCCTGCAGCATCCCGGCGCCGCCGAACTCCTCGGGGACCGAGAGCCCGATGATCCCGGCCTCTGCCGCAGCCTTCATCGTGGCACGGTCGATCTCGCCCGCCGCATACCACCGCTCGTTGGCCTCGTTCGTCGCATAGCGCTTGACGAACTCCTTGACCACATCGCGGAAGGCCTCGTGATCCTCGTCGTAGATGTCGCGTTCCATCGCGTCCTCCTGGGCATGAAAAGCACCGTTGCACTGGCGATTCTAAGGCGCAAAGCCGGTGCGGCGACAGGCCATTGTGGGAATGCATCCCATTGATCGTGAAACTGAGTACCGCCGTTGTCGGATGTCTCAGATCACTCCGCGTTACCCGCGCCGACTGCGCAAACCCGTCCGGCGCGCGAGGTCAGGCGGTACGCCGCCGACGCCCACCAAGCAGCAGCACACCGCCGCCCAGCACCATCATCAGCCCCATCATGACCCAGATCGGGGCCAGCTCGGACCCCGTGCCCGAGAGCGGATCGATATGCACGGGCGTCACCACCGTGTCGGTGAGCTTCGAGTCCGGCGTCTGCTCGGTCGGCGTGCTCACCACCGCGGTGTTCACGACCTCCGGGAAGGCCGCCGCACGCACCGAGACGCGGATCTCGATCGTCGTGAAGGCCTCGACGGCCAGCGGTCCGATGAGGGTGCACTCGATGGTGACGGTGCCCGGCACCTGCGCGCACTCGGCGTCGGGTCCTGATGCCGAGACGAACCGCAGCCCGTTCGGGAGGTCATCGGTGATGACGATCGGGCCCGGGTCCTCGGTGGGACCGGCGTTGTAGACGGTGATGAGGTAGCGCGCGTCCGAGCCGACCCAGAACTCCGTCAACGCCTCCTTCGTCACGATGAGCGTAGAGATCGGCGGCACGTCCACCGGATCCTCGGTGTCGTTGTTGTCAGGGTCGGCGTCCGGCTGCTCGGACGAGACGCTCGCGACGTTCAGAACCGAGGGGTAGGCCTCGACGTGCACGAGCACGGTGATCTGCAGGGTCGGGGCCGTTTCACCCGCGGGCAAGGACCCGGTGAGCGTGGCGGTCACGGTCGTCGTGCCGCCGTCGGGATCCGTCGGGTCGGCAACCACGTCCCAGGCCGGATCCGAGGCACCGGCCGAGACGTACTCGAGGCCTGCAGGCAGAGTGTCGACGACCACGATATCGGTGGCGTCGGAGGGTCCGGCGTTGGCGACGACCAGCTCGAAGGTGAACTCGTCGCCGATGCGCACCTCGTCAGGGTCGTGGCTCTTCACGACCGAGACGTCGACGAGCTGGGTGACATCCAGCGGCTCGTCATCGTCGTTGTTGCCGGGGTTCGGGTCGGTCGTCGGCGACGACACCTCGGCGCGATTCACCTTCTCGCCGAGTTCTAGCGCCGAGTCGATGCCGACCAGTATGACGAGTCGCTGCAGGGTGTCGCCGGCGGCAAGGCCCGTCGGGTACTCGCAGTTCACCGTGCTCGCATCGAGCGGATCCTCCGCGCAGGTCCAGGGCGCGGAGGCATCCTCCACGCCCTCGAAGAAGAAGCCTGTGGGCAGTGTGTCCACGATCGTGATAGGCCCGACGGCGTCCGAGGGGCCGAGGTTCTGCACGACAAGCGAGTAGCGCACGGTCGTGCCCGCGTCGGCGGTCGTGATCGGCGCGTCCGAGTCGTCGACGGCGGTCTTCGTCAGAGCGAGGTCGGCCTCGGCGGTGACGGTGATCTCCTCGTCGTCGACGTTGTCGCTGAGGTCGGGATCCGGCGTGGAGGCGGTGACCTCGGCCGTGTTGGGCAGATCCGTGTCCTCGGCGATCGAGGCGTCGATCAGCACCACGACGGTGATCGTGAAGGTGCCCAGCGGCAGGAGGGCACGATCGCAGCGGCCGAGGTCGATGTCGCAGGTCCACCCGGCGGCGGACATGCCGGTGATCGTCATCCCGACCGGGATGTCATCGGTCACCGTGACATCGCGGGCGACCGAGGGGCCGTCGTTGACGACGGTGATCGTGTAGGTCACCTCCGTGCCCGCGATCCAGGGGCCGTCCTCGACCGACTTCGTGAGCGACAGGGCTGCCTCGACGGTCACCGGCGTGTCCTCGTAGTCGGTGTTGTCGCTCGGGTCGTTGTCTTCAGGACCGTCGACATCCGCGCGGTTCACGTAGATGCCGGCGGTGACCTCGGGGTCGATGAAGGCCCCGAAGTCGATCTGGATGGTCGCGCCGTCGGCGAGCGTGAAGCTGCCGTCGCCGATCGTCCAGGTCAGGCTCTGGCCGGCGATCGGCGCGGGATTCACCTGCTGCGCGGCTCCGCCCGCGATCTGCACCTGCGCGGAATCCGGCTCGTAGCTGAAACCTTCGGGCAGCAGATCGGTGATCGTGATCGGACCGCTCGAGTACGACGGGCCTTCGTTGGTCACGACGATCCGATACGCCACCGTCTCGCCCGCGACGGCATCAGGGGTGTGCGTCTTGACGATGCTCAGGTTCGCGGTGCGCGAAGAGCCGGTGTTGTCGTCGTCGCGCGGCTGGTTCGTGGAGTTGTCGGCGTCCGCTTCGACCCAGTTCACAACGTCGTCGTCGTGCGCCGACGAGATGAGCAGCGTCATGCGGAAGGAGGCACTCGCTCCCGGCACCAGATCTCCGCTGAGCACGAAGGTCTGGTCGTCACCGGCACCGGCGGCCACCGAGGTGCGGGTCCATGTGCCATCGACCGAGACGAAGCTCTGATAGCTGAGGTACGCAGGCACTTCGTCGACGACGGTGACGTTGCGGGCATCGGCGAGCCCGGTGTTCGACACGGTCACAAGGTAGGTCACCGACTCGCCCGGGATCGCCTCGTCGGCACCGGTGGCGTCGCGCCAGGCCCCATCGTCGAACACCTGACGGGTCTTGCTCACGCCGAGCGTGGTGTCGATCGAGGGGGTCGTCGAGGTGTCGTCCTCGTTGTTGTCGCCGTCGGGGTCGGGCGTGGGGCCGGGTTCGACGAAGACCTCGTTGACGATCGGCGTTCCGGAGGGGTGCGAGGCGAGCACCGTGCCGCTGAGCGAGAACGCCGCCGCCTGGCTCGGCGTCATCCTCTGGCCCACGTCAAGGGTGAGGGTGAGAGTCTGACCGGCCTCGAGCGGACCCATCGAACTCGCCGTCCAGCCCGCCGGCAGCGCACCGACCGTGACGCCCGTCACACCCGCCGGGATGGTGTCGGTGATCGTGATCTGGTCGCCCAGGACGCTCAGCGAATCAGAGGGACCGAGGTTCTCGAGCGTGATCGTCCAGTTGATGGGCTCGCCGGCGTTGGGCGGCGTGCCAGGGCCGGTCTTGGTGATCTTGAGGTCGGCGGACGCCGTCACCGGCACCTCGGCGTCGTCCTCGTTGTTCGTCTCGTCGGTGTCGTGAGTGCCGCTGGTCACGGTCACCCGGTTCGGCACGGGCGAGTCTGCGACCACGTCATACCCGGCCGAGGCCTGCGCGGTCACGGTGATCAGCGGGAAGGAGGAACCCGAGGCGAGCGTATCGGTGGGGGTCGTGCGCACGCAGGAGAAGCCGGTGGTGCCGATGGGCGTGCAGTCCCAGCCGGGACCGGTGTGGCCGGTCACGGTGAAGCCGTCGGGCAGCACGCCCGCGTCACCCCAGAGGTCGGTCACGAGGAAGGGGCCGACCGCCGTATCGGGACCGTTGTTGCGGACCTCGATCGTCCAGGCCGTGCCCGCCGGAGCGCCGGCGACCAGGCCCGCCCCTCCGGTCTTGATGACCTCGACATCCGCCGAGTGGATGAAGGCGTCCGCATCGTCGTCAGGGCCGGTGTAGCCGCCGGAGGCGTTCTCCTCCGCGCCGGTCGGGTCGGTGGTGACCGCCGAGAGGGTGTTCGTGTGCGGCACGGTGCCGCCCACGCCCGCGTCGGTCAGCGCGTCCAGGCTGGGAGTCGCGGTGAAGGTGATCACGATGGTGCGCGCTGCAGCCGCCGCGGGGGTGCCGGGCAGCAGCGGAGAGGCCGGAGCGGCCGCGCCGAGAGACCACTCCAGGGTCTGCACTGCGGCATCCGTGCTCGAGACGGGCTCGATCGCGGTCGGCGCACCCCCGCCGATGGTGACCGTCGCGGAGTCCGCGTCGTAGGTCCAGTTCTTCGGCAGCACGTCGGTGACCTTGACGGTCTGGGCCGGGCCGTCGCCGGTGTTGACGAGCGTGAGGGTCCAGCCGAAGCTCTGCTCGGCGTAGGCGACACTGCCCGCGGTCACGCTCTTGTCGAGAGTGAGGTGCGGGAAGGCAGGATCCACCGTCGCCTGGTCGTCGACATCCGGATCGTACTCGCGCCCGCCGCTGGGGGCCGACTCGAAGTGCAGGACCGCGGCGGTGTTCGTGAAGACCTGATCATCGGCGATACTGGCGCTCGGAAGGAGCGAGGCGACGTAGCTGAACGAGAACTCCTTCGGCACCCCGGCAGAAGAAAGCGGGTGCAGCGGACCAGGGATAGTCCACGTGATCACCCCGCCGGCACCGACCGCGAGGCCCGTGGGGTTGTCGATCGACGCGCCCGCGAGCGAGAGCTGGTTCGGGTCGACGACGATGCCGAGCGGAACGGTGTCGGTGACGACGTAGTTGAAAGCGGGTGCGTTGCCGGTGTTGGTCACCGTGACGGTGTAGTCGAAGGTGTCGCCGGGCACCGGCGTTGCCTCACTGACCGTCTTGTCGATCGCGAGCACGGGGTTCTGCACATCGACCTCGGCACCGTCGTTGACGGTCTGCCTGCTGGGGTTGTCGTCGTTGATCCGGTTCCAGCTGAACCCGGCGGTGTTGTCGAGATCATTGACGTTGTTCGGCACGTCATTGGACAGCAGCACCCGGTAGACGAGAGTCAGGACGCGCTCGTCGTCCGCGGGAGCGATGTCACCGTCGTAGGTCCAGGTCCAGGTGTTCGTCCCGGCATTGTGCGTCGGCGTCCAGGTGCCGGGCAGCTCGTGCGGCGCGTCGATCGCGGGACCCGTGACGGATGCCTCGACCAGCTCCACGCCCGCGGGCATGACATCGGTGATGATCGGGTCGTAGTAGTTCACGCCCGGGTGCAGCGTGACGTTCACGCGGTACTCGACCTCGTAGCCGATCGGCGACTGCGCGGTGTTCGCGAAGATGCCACCGGGCAGGGTGCGCACCTGCTTGTCGATGCTGGCGAGGATCGCACGCACGCTCGCGTTCGCCGCCGCCGTGCGGTTGCCGCGGCGGTCTGCCGCATCGGGCAAGCTGCTGGGCAGCGTGAAGCCCTCGACCGTGACGTCGTTGCGGTAGGTCTCTCCCGCCACAGCGCTGGACGCGAGGGTCGCCGAGTAGGTGATCGTGACGGTGGCGGGAATCTCGGCGATGTGCCAGGTGATCGTGCCTCCGGTGCCGTCGAGCACGCCGGGGTCGTAGGCGAAAGGAACACGGCTGGCCGAGTCGATATCGACGATCACGCCCGCGGGAATCGTGTCCACGACGACGTTGTCGTAGGTCTTGACCCGGTTGTTGGTGCCACTGAGGGTGCCGTTGGAGTTGTTCAGGACCGTGATCGTGTACAGGATCGGATCGCCCGCGTGCAGTCCCGTCGTCGGGGTCGCGCCCTTGGTGATCGCGAGGTTCGGTTCGCGGTACCGCACGGTCTCGGTGTCGCTCAGCCTCAGGGTTCCCGAGCCCTTCGGGTCGTCGTAGGCGAAGGAGGCGGTGTTGACGAGGTTCAGGTTGTTCCCGAAGTTCGGGTTGTACGTCGGGTTCGCGGCATCCCGGTCCCGCACCCATACCGTGATCCGCACCGAGAAGACCTGGTCCTCGTCGGTGGCGTTCTGATACTCCTCGGGGAACACCATGGTGCCGGGCAAGTGGTCGGGGTCACCGGTGACGCCCGCGAGCGTGAAGTCGCTGAAGTCGAAGGCGGGGTCAGGCCCGGTGAACACGGCGCTGCCGGCGACGAAAGTGTAAGGGATCTGGCGGTTTGCCGGCGTCGCCGGGTTGCCCGTCCATCGGAAGACCCCGTCGTCGGCGAGCACGGCACCGCGCACCGACGTGTGCGCGGGGATGGTGACCTTGTACTCGAAGGTCGCGTGCTCGCCGTGCACGACGTCGCCGTCGAGGTTCTGGCTGTCGAGATTGTTCTGGCCACCCGGGGGGTTCGGCGCAACGTTCGTCCCGATCTCGGTCGAGACCAGCCACTTGTCGATCGCGGCGTCGGGCAGGTACACACCCGAGGGGTCGAAGGTCTGCACATCGCTGATCGGATACTCACCGGCATCCTCGTCGGCCTCGCGGACCGACAGCGTGTTCGCGCCCTCGGGCACGAGGACCGTGGTGCCGCCATGGTTGTTGGCGATGCTGTACCGCACGATCGAGGCGTCGTTGAGGTACTCCTGGATCAACTGCGCGGCATTGCTCTGGCCTGTGCCATCGGGCATGATGACGGTGTAGCCGAGGGTGAGTCCCTGAATGGCCGGTGGGCGGACATAGCCGGGGAAGGTCTCTTCGATGATCGACGCCGGCACCTCGCCGGTGAACTCCCAGACGATGATCGAGCGCTCCTCAGCGGCAACCGAGGGACGCAGGTCGTCCACGATCGCGGCCGGGTACTCGCCGAAGTCGTAGACGGTGGCCGTCCACCCGGATGCGACGGGGTTCTCGTCGTAGAGCCACAGGCCCGGGTAGAGCGGGTCCTCGGGATCCGAGACCGCGGTCCAGAACTGCTCCATCGTCGCGGAGGTCGCATCGGGCGCGCTGATCGCGCCCGTACCGGGGTCGGCCCCCTTGATGTCGTCCTTGGTGATCCCGATGGGCAGGGCATCCCAGATGACGTAGTCGGTCGTGCCGACGCGCGGCGCGGTGATATCGAGACGGAAGGTCACCTCATCGAGCTGCGCGACCTGCAGATCGTCGACGTCGCTGTTGAAGGGGTGGCCGTAGGGGAAGTCGGGCAGGGTGGGTTCGCCGTTGATAGAGCGGATGCCCTTGACCATGCGTGATCCGTGGTCGACCTGGAACTCGGCCTCGTCGCGCAGGAAGAAGACCTCGCCGTGCACGTTGGTCTGTCGGTACTTGGCCAGGTTCGCGGTGACGTCGACGCCGCCGAAGGGCGAGAGCGAGGTCACCGTGACCTTGATGTAGATCGCGAGCTTCGTGCCCAGCGGCAGGAAGCGATCGGTGCTGTCGAGGCAGTCGGCGGAGCCGAGCCGGAAGTTCAGCACGTTGCCGTTGACGATCGGGGCCTTCACGAACTCGTTCAGCCACGCGGTCTCGTCAGCCGGTGCGCACGTCCCGATCCCGCCCATATGCGAGGCGACCACGTGGATGTTGTCGGGACGATCGTCGTCGTCCTCATCCACGTTGTCATAGGTCACCGTCGGCGGCAGGAAGTCGACCAGCTGCGGGTTGCGCACATCGGCGCCGTCCGGGGTCGTGATCAGCAGCCGATACCAGATCTCGTCGCCGATCGCGAAGGGCAGGTCCGCCTTGGCCACCCACTGCGACTCCAGACCGGGATCGGCGATGTCCTCGTTCGCCGGGACTCCGGCCTCCCGCTGCAGCACTCGCTTCTCGAATTCGGCACCGCCCGCGCGGATGCTCGCGGCCGAATCGTCCCAGGCATTCCAGATGCCCTCCGCCACATCGCCCGGCACCACGTTGTCGGGGTGGGTGCTGCCCGCGGACTCGACTCCGTCGAGGGCCGGGATCGAAGCGGTCCGCGCGGAGACCTCGACGTGGTTGCCGAGCACGTCGAGCGACGTGGTCGCCCCCGCACCCGAGGTCAGGTAGGCCTCGTTCTGACGCGCCGAGTAGCGAACGAGGTGCTCCGTGCCGGCGGGGATGACATCGTCCGGATCGATCGCGAGCGCGAACTCGGCGAAGAAGTGCCCCGTGGCGACATCGAACGCGATCGAGACGAGCTGCACGCCCTCAAGGCCGTGGGCGACCGGGATGGGCGATGAAACCGGATCCCACTGGCAGCGCGCGTTCACGCCGTCGGCAGCGAGCGCGGCGTTCCAGTCGGCGATCGACTGGTTGTGCACGGCATCGACCGACCGCGGATCGCCGAGGACCAGGTTCGGGATCCCGGCACCCTGCGTGCTGGCACCGGCGATCACCGGCGTGCCCACCGGGAAGACAGGGCAGAGGCCGTTGGCGAAGTCATCGACGAAGCGGAAGGCCTCTTGGTGCGGCGCGGGCACGGATGCGCTGACGTATTCGCTCGTGCGCAGGCCGACGGTGTAGCGCGCAAGGGCGCTCTGCGTGAAGACGTCGGAGTCGACCGACTTCAGCACGCGCAGGTCGACCGCATCAACCTGGTACGCCGCGACGTCTTCGGTCACCGACCCCTCGTACTCGCCGCTCGCGGCGGCCACGTTGCGGTACGACGTCGCCGGTGCGGGACCGTCGTCGCCGACGGGGTGGCCGTGCCGGGTCGAGGCACCCCGGTTGTTGTCGAGGTTGGCGGCCTGTTCGCCCGATTCGGGTGTCGGTGCGCCGTCCTCGCCGAAGTCGAGCGTGTTCTCGAACAGCGGGATGCCGGCGCGGTAGCGGATCTCGATGACCCCGGGCGTACCGGCCGTCGTGGCGTAGTCCTGCTCGACGCCGGCCTCCGTGCCGCGCGGGTCACTCGTGGCCAGCAGCGTCCCGAGGCTCCACGTGACCTTGGTGTAGACGGCACCGGCGACCAGCCCGTAGCGGGTGACCTCCTCCGGCGTCGGGATGACCGTCTCGACCGTGTCACCGATGCCGTGCGCCCACGTCGGGTTGGACGAGGTCGTGGCCGACAGGGAAGGGGCACCCGGGTACTCGGCCGGACCGCCCTGGGTGCCATTGGCGTCCGTCGTGTTGTCCACGCCGCCCAGACCCAGATACTCCAGCCCCGCGGGCAGGAAGTCGACCACCGTGACGTTCTCGATGTCGCCCTCGCCCGTGTGGAAGACGCGCAGAGTGTAGGTCGTGGCGTTCTGGTGCACACCGCGCAGCAGCTCGCTCTCGGGGCTCGGCTCGCTCTTGGTGATCCGCAGCGCGTTCACCGGGATGCTCAGATCGTCGATGCCAGGGGCGGAGGTGTGCGCATCACCGGCGGCGACGCTCTTGCTGCCGGGGAACACGGGCACGAAACGCTCGTCTCCGCTGGTGTAGGCAGTCACCCGCACGTCGAGGTCCTCGGCGCCCACGGGGAAGACACCGGCGTCCGGCCGAAGGCGCAGGGAGTGGCTCGTGGTGGCGCCCTCGGGAAGATCCGAGATGTTCTGGAAGACCAGGTACTGCTTGCCCTCGGGCACGAGGCAGTAGTTGCCGGGGCCGGGGTCGGACTCCAGACCCAGTGCCTCGCAACTGCCGCTGAAAGCGCCGTAGACGCCGGGGATGCTGCGGTCGAGAGGATCGAGGGGGTAGACGAAGGGGGTGCCGAGCGACCCGGTGCCCACGACGGTCACGTCCGCGGGCAGGAGCACGCCGAGGCTGAGGTTGTACTCCTCGCCGGCACCGAGGCCACTGCCGATCGAGATTCCGATCGTGACGTCCTCGCCGGCGAGGTAGGTCTCCGACGCCGTCACCGAGACGACGGGGGCGGGGCCCGCGGCGGTCGCGGGGGCCGCGATGAGCATTCCGGCACCGATGCCGGTCAGGGCGATCACGGGAGCGAGGATCGCAGCGACGCGGCGTCTGCGGCGCTCGAGCCGGATCCTCTTGAGTTCGCGGCGCGTCGTCGGCACCCTACTGGCCTGCATCATCACCCCGCTGTCCCCCCAAGGTCAGCGCACGGCGGTGCCTTGTCGGTCACAGGTCGTCTCTCGGGCAAAAGACTGCGATGCGACGGCACGCGTGCGCGCTAAAGCTACACCCATGCGATTATAGGGCGCGACGGCGTCCGCGTACAGTGCGAGAAAATGCCGTGCGAAAGCGGGTCATCGATCGTGAGGCCGAGCAGTCGCCCTTCTACATCGCGATCCGCCGGCGTCGGTCCCGATCCAGCAGGAACGCTCCCGAACCCAGCAGCAGCATCAGCACGCCCAGCAGGAGCAGCGTCCCCATCGGCGTGGCACCGGTCGTCGACAGCAATCCCAGGGCCACGGGCACATCGTCGTCGTCGCGACCGGAGTCCTCCGGATCCCCGAAGGTGTAGTACTCCACCGCCGCGATGTTGACGATCCGTTTCGCCGTCGACGTGGGGTTCACCGTCACCGACAGGGTGATCGTCGGCGCCTCCCACGCTCCGCCCGCTGGTGCACCCGCCGGCTGGAGGGGTCCGTGCAGCTCGCAGCGGAGCGTTCCGCCGTAGCCGCCGGCATCCTGACCGGTGACCTCGCAGGTCGACCAGTTCGGGAACACGCTCGCGTCGCCCTGGCCAGGCCAGGTGATGTCGGTGACGCGGAGGTTCGCGGGGATCGGGTCGGTGAGGACGACACCGTCCGCGGCAGAGTCCTCGCTCACGTTCTCCACCTCGAGGGCGTAGGTGAACGAGTGGCCGGGATCGGTCCTCTCGGTGCTGGCCGTCTTGGTGATCTGAACCTCGGTGTGCCGAGCGACCCGGCAGTCCTCAGTGGCCTCGGGGTACGTCGCCGCGAACGACAGGGTCGGGTTGACCGAGAAGGTCACCGTCGTCGGCAGACGCCAGGCGTAGTCCAGCTCGCTGTCGTCGAGGATGAGGCCGTTGAAGATGTTGTTCGTCTCCTGCTCAGCGGTCATCACGGTCGTCGTGCCCGGGAAGTAGAAGCCTCCGCCCGGCGCGTAGTCGCTCGCCTCCAGCGGCCGCCAGCCCGGGAAGTCGACGCTCACGCCCGAGGGCGAGTACGCGATGCCCGGCCAGAGGATGACACCTGCCCAGGTCGCAGTTCCTCCCTCGGCGGTGTGCTCGACCTTTTCGGGATCGGTCGACGGGCCACCGGTGTCGGGGGTCCACACCATGGTGATCTCCTCGTCCACCAGCAGCGTGGACTTCTTCACCTCCCAGCCCAGCAGCGGCGCATCGTTGACGCAGACCATGAACACGACCGCAGTGAAGTCGCGCGTCGGGATGTCCTCTTCGTCGCAGTTGTTCTCCGAGACGCGGTCGTGGTCGGCGTCCACGCAGGCCTGGTTCGGCAGTTCCTCGAGGGGATCTGCGAAGTCGGGCGCGGAGCCGTCCCCGGAGAGCTCCGCAGCCGGAGTCGCCGCCGGCAGGAACTTCACCCGCACGACGATGTCGACCTCGGCGCCGACCGCGAGGGTCGCCGTGCTGAACTCCAGCGCGTTTCCGACGCTGTCGTCGCTCCAGGCCGCGGGCTGCGCCGAAGGCAGGGTCACGCTGACGACCTCGAGCCTCTCGTGCAGCTGATCGGTCACGACGACGTTCGTCGCGGGTCGGGTGCCGTGGTTGGTCACGGTGAGCACGTAGTCGAACTCGTCACCCGGTGCCACCGAGGTCTGGTCATCCGGCAGCTCGGAGGTCTTCTCGATGCCCACGTCGTCCCAGTGCACGACGGTGCAGGCGTCGTCACTGGCCGTGTAGTCGCCCGAGGTGATCGTCGCCCCGTTGAGCAGCAGGATCCCGCTGTCATCGACGTCCGCGCACTCCTGCGGCTGCCCCGCCGGTGCCGCGGTGACCTTCACCGTGGCCGAGATCGTGTAGATGAACACGGCATCCGGAACGAGAATCCCATCGGTCACGAGCGTCCAGGTGCCGTCGCCGTCGAAGGTCGTGTTCGTCAGGGGTGCGCCGGTGGACGCGGCTGCCGCCCAGTCGCCGACGAGCGTCACTCCAGAGGGGAGCGCCGGGGTGTCGGTGAGGCTGAAGTAAACCGGCGTGGGCTCCGGGCTCTGATCGGTGTCAGGGTAGCTCACCTCGATCTGGTACTCGATCTCCCAGGTCTCCTCGTCGATCTGGGTCGCCGCGGACCCCGTCTTCTCGACGTCCGGGAAGACCGGCTCGGCGCAGTCCGAGGCGTCCGTCGTCTGATCGCCCGAGACGAGCGTGGCCACGTTGAGGAACCCGCCCGCGTCGGGCGATGCTCCGCCCAGGCACGCGGTGCTCTCGCCGATGGCCTCGGCCGGGACGTCGGCGATGACTGTGACCGTGTAAATGTGCGTCGCGCCGGCGAGGATGGTCTGGTTCGTCGCCATCACCGCCGAGTCGCCGGCGAACGTGCCACCGGTGTCGCCGGGACCGGTCCATGTCGGTGCGTCGGCACCGCCGCGGATCACGATGTCGCCGCCGAACTCGAGCGTGTCGCTCAGGTTGTACGGAGCCGCGAGGCCCTCGGGGTTGAGCTCGTCATCGTCGGTCAGGGTGACTTCGATCTGATAGACGATGGTCCACCCGTAGTCACCGCGCTGCGCGACGGAGGTCACCGTCTTCTCGATGTCGGGGTACACCCGGTGCTCGACGGGGATGCAGGCATCGTCGTCGTCGATCTTGATCCCGCCCTGGAGCAGGTCGATCGCGTTGTAGAAGGCGTCGCCGGCAGCCGGTGCCGCGCCGCAGACGCTGACCTCCGGCGCGACCACGCCGGGAATCGTCGCGATCCAGCTCACCGTCCAGGTGTGCTCATCGTCCGCGCCGAGTGCGACCGGCACCGCCGGGAAGGCACTGCCCGTGGTGATCGGGAGCACCGGCTGAGCACCGATGTCGGTGCGCTGCGCCGTGCCCGCGCCGAGCGTGATGCCCACGGCGAAGCCCGGGATGTCGCGCAGGGTGTAGTAGGTATCGAAGCCGCTGCCGGTCACGGTGATGTCATAGCTCACCAGCCACTGATCCGGATCGGACGGGTCCTGCAGCGCACTCACCGCAGTCTTCTCGATCGTGGGCAGTTCGGGCTCGGCGCAGTCGTCGGCGGTTCTCACGGTGCCGTTCGCGGTGAGCGTCACCGTGTTCAGGAAGCCACCGGCCCCGGGTGTCGCGCCCGGGTCGCAGACGAGGGTCTGACCGGCCCAGCCATCGCCGTCGATCGTCGCGCGGACGGTCACCGTGTAGGTGTGGATCCCGGCTGGGGACAGCAGGAGTCCGGTGGCGAGCGTCGCGGAGTTGCCGGTGAAGGTGCCGCTGCTGCCGCTCGGGCCGGTCCACGTCGGTGCGTCGACGCCGCCCAGGATCGTGACACCTCCGCCGAACTTCAGCTCGTCGCTCAGATCGTACTTCGCGGTCAGCTCACTGCTCCCGTTGGTGGCCCGGACCTCGTAGACGATCACCCAGGTGCCATCCGTCGTCTGCGAGACGCTCGTGACGTCCTTGCCGACGAACACGTGCGGGTTCACGATGCTCGCGCAGTCGCTGTCGTCGTTGCCGCCGACGCCGTTGGTGACGGTGGCGGTGTTCCAGAAGCCGTTGCCGCCCGGAGTATCGCCGCAGATGAGCGACGCGGGCACCGTCGTCGTCGCGATGCTCATGACGCGCGAGACGGTGTAGGTGTGGGTCGCCCCATCGGGGAAGTGTCCCGTGGCAAGCCGGCCCGTGCCGTTCCAGGCGTCGTCGGCCGATCCGGACCCGGCTCCGCCGGTGACCGGACCCGTGACGATCCAGTCGCCCACCGGAGTCGCGCCGCTCGGCGGAGCCGCAGCGGTGTCGGTCAGCACGTAGGCCAGATCCATTCCGGAGTCGTTGTGCACCTGGATCTGGTAGCTGATCGTCCAGTTGCCGGTGACGGCATCCTGGACCGAGGCGGCGGCGGTCTTCGTCACCCGCGGAGTCGCGGGCTCGGCGCAGCCGTCGTCGGAGTCCTCGCCGCCCGGGAAGACGATGGATGCGACGTTGTAGAAGCCGCCTCCGCCGTTCGCGCCGGTCTCACAGGTCAGACCGCTGGAAGGCACCGGATCGACGTTGCTCTCGGCCGTCACGACGTAGGTGAAGTCCAGGGTCGCCCCCGCCGCGATCGGGTTGTCCGGCACCGGAGCGGTTCCCGACCAGCCCTGGGTGAGAACGTCGAAGCTCACGTCGAAGTCCGGCTCGTCGGTCAGCGTGAACGTCGTCGGGATCGTCGAGTGCAGGTTGGTCACGTGGATGTTGTAGGTGATCTGCCAGGTGCCGTCGGCGAGCTGGGTTGCCGTGCCGTCGTCCTTCACGACCCGCACGGTGGGCGGCACGATCTCGGCGCAGTCGGAGTCGCTGGACTCGCCGACGCCGTTGGTGACGGTCGCGGTGTTCCAGAAGCCGGAGCCGCCCGGAGTGTCGCTGCAGAGCAGCGCCGGGGCGGATGCCGACCCGGTCAGGGTGACCCCTGCGGTCACGGTGAAGACGTGGCTCGCGCCCGCGGGGAGCGTGCCGGTGCCGACGAGGGTGTTCGGGTCGCCGTTCCAGGTCGATCCGGCCGCGGTGAAGGTCCCGCCATTCAGGCTCGCCGGGGCACTGACCGCCCAGGACGTCGCCGGGTTCACGCCGCTCGGGAACGCCTGCGGGGTGTCGCTGAGCTCGTAGGCGAGCTGCATCCCGCTGCTATTGGTGACCGTGATCGTATAGCTGAGCTCCCACTCCCCGCTGACCGCGTTGAAGACCGCGGCACCCTCGGTCTTGGTGACCGTGGGCGCGGCGGGTTCGGCGCATCCATCATCGGAGTCCGTACCGCCGGGGAAGGTGATCGAAGCGCGGTTGTGGAAAGCGCCGCCTCCTCCTGTCGCGCCACCCGTGGTGCAGACCAGCGAAAGCTCCCCGACGAACTCGTCGTCGATGTCGAAGATCACCCGATAGGTGTACGTGTGCACCACCGGCACGAGCGGGTCACCGGTCGCGGCAGCGATGGACTGGGGCACCGCCGGGGCACCGCCCACCCATCCTTGAGAGACGACCTCCCATCCCGCACCCGGGTCAGGGGTATCGGTGAGGGTGTACTGCGTGGCGTACGCGGTGGGGTTGGTGACGGTGACCACGTAGTCGACCTGCCAGGTGCCATCGGCGAGCTGCATCGCGGTGCCGTCGGACTTGTCGATCACCAGCTGCGGCGCGGTCGGAGTATTGTGCGTCGTCTCCCGGCAGAGCGGCCTGTCGTCCGGGCAGGGCTCGGGCGGGACCGACCCCGAGGGGGTCACGACGTTCCTCAGAGTCACGCCCCAGGCCTCCGGGTTCACCGTGACCTGGTACGACACCGTCGCGGTCGCACCGGGTGCGAGCGCCGGCACCGTCCACGTGAGGGTGTTGCCCGTGCGGGTGGCGGTCGCGGCCGGCGTCGTGGAGATGCTGCCGTTCACGAAGGTCGCGTTGTTCAGCACGGTCGTCAGATCGTCGGTGACCGTCTGAGACGGCAGCGTCGAGGATGAGGGGTTGTGCGCGGTCACCGTGTAGGTGATCGTCTGTCCGGGCACTACCGTCGAGCCGCTCGCGGGGTTCGACGTCTTCTCGAGCGTCCACCGGGCGGGATCGGGCGCGTTGACGTACTTCACCGTCAGCCGGTCGCCGACCTGCAGGGCGATCTGCGGAGTCGTGGCGCTGCCAAAGGGGATCGTGGTCGTCACGCCGTCTCGGACCAGGCGGTACTCACCGCTCTGGAAGGCGTACTGCGTGCCGCTGATCGTGCGCGGGGTCTGTTCGGTGACGGTCACGGTCGCCGTGTCATCGGGATCGTTGAACTCGACGGTCCACAGCGCGTTCGCCGGGGTCCCGGTGGTGTTCTGGGTGAGACCGGCGGGACTGACGGTGCCGCCGTTCGGGATAGGCGAGTGCGCCAGGGTCATCGGCCAGCCGCTCTGCAGCACCTCCTGGCCCTGATCGTTCAGGATGTACTTCTCGACCATGATCGGCACCTGGCAGGTGATGCCCTGTGCCACTTTCTGCAGTTCGGCTATCAGCAGAGCCCAGGTGCTCTGGTAGTAGTCGACGTTCGCTGTCGGACCGGAGATGGCGATGAGGTTGCTGGTCGCCCCCGTCACGCCCGCACCGACGCCGACGGCGAAGATCTTGGTGCCCTGCTTCTTGATCGCGTTCGCCGAGTAGATGGCCCCCTCCAGCGACCGCAGAGTCACGTCGCTGCCGTTGGGCTCCGAGCGGGCGGGGGCAGCGCCCGTGCCCGATGCGATGTAGTTGGGGGCACCGTCCGTGACGAAGATGAGGTAGTCGTAGTGCTGGGTCGCGTTCTCGGTGGACACGACGCGCATCGCGCGATCCCAGTTGGTCGCGCCGCCCGTCGAGGTGAGTTCGTCGATGCGGGACTCGATCGTCGCGAGGTTCGTCGTCGGAACGGGGTAGTTGGTCCGCCGGGCGCCGCCAGCCGTGTTGCCTGAGATGAGGGCGGGAGAGTCGTCGTTGAAGGTGAAGATCGCCACCCCTGCGCCGGCGTCGGTGAGCATCGCGGCGACGGTCTTGAGCGCCGTGCGATAGGTGGCGAGGTCGGCTCCGGAGATGGAGGGAGAGAGGTCGAGCTGCAGCGCGACCCTCACGTCCTCTTCACAGGTGGGGATGATCGTCGGGTTCTCCCGCGAGTTCACAACAGCACCGAAGGAGCCGAAGTTCGCGTCGACGGCGTAGGTGCCGTTGGGCGTGGTCGGGTATGTGCCGCCCACCGTGCTCGTCGTCAGCGGCATGTTCTGGGTCGTGTTGGGCACGAGAGCCTGCGTGGCCCCGACGATGTAGCGGGGGTTGACCGGCCCGCTCACGTTGCCGAGCAGCAGCGGATCGTTGGCCGCGCTGAAGAATGTCCCGGGCGCGCCCGCCGTCTGCACCACCCAGAACCGCTGGCCGTTGTTCGCGCCTCCGGCGTTCGTGTTCGGCACCTCGATCGTGCACGCACCGCCTGCCGTCACTACGCACTGCGCCCAGGGGTTGGTGGTCAGGCTGAGAAGTGCGCCGGGACCGGCGGCGAGAGTGGTGAACGCCGCGAGCCGGAAGGTCGCCCCCACCGTGTCGGTGTAGTCCGTGCCCACCGAGCCGGAGTTGCCGAGGGGCTGCGCGTCGACGCGCACCGCGATCCTCAGATCGGTGCTCGTCGGCGAGGCGGCCTGCGCCGGGGCGATGCCCACGGCCAGCAGGCCGCCTGCCAGCAGGGTGGTGCTGAGCAGCGCGACGGCGCGTTTCAGCCGACCCCACTTGTTCCGGGTAGACGACTCGGTGGAGCGCACGGGTATAGACGACATGAGAAAGCCCCTCTCAGGACGCATCGCGGTTCGGGTACGCGAAGTCTCAAGGCTCAGTGTGGGGCCGTACGCGGGCAACCCGGTGGCACGACACGCCGACGCATTCCAACTCGTCTGCCGCGACTATCGGAGGCATCCGGCCATCGGAACGACTCTGCGCACCGGATTCCGAACCACGCGAGCCCGCCGCAATGCCTCTTCCGAAGGGGGATCAGCCCCCGATCGCGTTCATCCCGCGGGCCGGCTGCAGGAACGCCGGGTCGTCGATCGCGTGGCCGGGGAGCTTGCCCCAGACGCAGGAGCGCAGCATGCCCTCGACCGCCTGGTCGTCGTCCGTGCCGCGCAGGATCGGCAGCAGATCGTACTCCGTGGTCGAGAACAGGCAGTTGCGCAACTGGCCGTCTGCGGTCAGGCGCAGCCGGTCGCAGTCGCCACAGAAGGGTGCCGTGACCGAGGCGATGACCCCGACTGACGCCGGCCCGCCGTCGAGCAGGAAGCGCTCCGCAGGAGCGCCGCCGCGACCGGGCAACGGGGTGAGGCTCCAGCGTTCGCCGAGCCGCTGCAGGATCTCCTCGCGGGTGACCATGTTCTCGCGGCTCCAGGTGTGCCCGGCATCCAGCGGCATCTGTTCGATGAAACGCAGCTCGGCACCGTGGCCGAGGGCGAAGGCGACGAGCTCGGGCAGCTCGTCGTCGTTGACGCCCCGCATCGCGACGGCGTTGAGCTTGAGGGGGCGCAGCCCTGCGCGGGCGACGGCGTCGATCCCGGCGAGCACGTCGTCCAGGCGGTCGCGGCGGGTGAGCCGCCGGAAGCGCTCGCGATCGAGAGTGTCCAGTGAGACGTTGACGCGGTTCAGACCCGCCTCGATGAGACCGGGCAGGAGTTCGGGCAGCCGGATGCCGTTGGTCGTCATCGCGATCTGCACGGGGTATCCCGCGGCACGGATGCGGGCAAGGCCCGCGACGACCTCCCTGATGTCGGCGCGCAGCAGCGGCTCGCCGCCGGTCAGCCGGAAGGTCGTGATCCCGGCGCGCGCGGCGACTTCGGCAACGCGCAGGATCTGCTCCGTGTCCAGGATGCTCGACCGGGCGAGCCACTCGTTGCCCTGCTCGGGCATGCAGTAGGTGCACCGCAGCGAGCAGCGGTCGGTCAATGAGATGCGCAGGTCCCGGTGCACGCGACCGTAGGTGTCGACGAGCGGTCCCTCGGCCGGGCAGAGTCGCTCCTGCACCCGCGCGGGCGGGCGCGTGGCGAGAACGACCGGGATGGCGACCATGCTCCGAGCGTAGCCGGTGGGAGGCGCCACGAGACCGGTGTTATTCCCCGCTGCACATCAGGCGGGTGCGAAGCGCACCGCTCCGGCGGGGACCGCGACCCGCACCTCGGTGCCGGGGTCGAGGCGCTGCGCGGCGAGCGCTTCGGCCGGGATGTCGGCGGCAAGCCGCGGCTCGCTCAGGTGCACGCTAGCGCCTGCGGGCGTCTGCTCGAGACGACGGACGCGAGCGATCCAGCTACCTGCGGCATCGGGCGGTGCGGGCAGGTCGGCGGACGCGATTTGCACGGCTCCGGGTCGTACGAAGGCGATGAGCGGCTGGCCTTCGGCCGCGGGCAGCGGCGTGCCGGGCGCGAGCACCGCGGCACCCGCGCGCCAGCATCCGCCCTCTGCCACGCCCACCAGCCGATTCGTCCCCGCGATGACCGCCCCGAACGAGGTCGCCGGCGTCGCGAGCACCGCGCGCACCGGGCCGGTCTGCGTGACCAGACCGTTCTCGAGGATCAGCAGGCGATCGGCGAGGGATGCCGCATCCACGGCGTCGTGCGAGACCAGAAGCGTCGTCACGCCGCTTCGCGCGACCTGCTCGGCGACGAGCGCGCGGATGTCCCCTGCCGTCTCGGGATCGAGCGAGGTGAGCGGCTCGTCGAGCAACAGCGCCCGTGGCGAGGTGGCAAGCGCCCGCGCGAGCGCGACGCGCTGCTGCTGGCCGCCCGAGAGCTCTGCCGGACGACGAGTGCCGAAGCCCTCCAGGCCCACCCGCTCCAGCCAGTTCTCGGCGGCCGCCCGCGCCCGCTCGCGACCCAGGCCGTGCTCGCGCAGCCCGAAGGCGACGTTGTCGCGAGCCGACAGGTGCGGGAACAGCCGCGGTTCCTGGCCGAGCAGCACGACGCCGCGCCGATTGGGCGGCAGGATCGAGGCATCCTCCCCGTCGATCCGCACATGCCCCTCGCTCAGGCGCGCGAGCCCGGTGATCGCGGCCAGCAGCGTCGACTTGCCCGCACCGCTCGGTCCCATCACCGCGAGCGTCTCGCCCGGCTCGGCAGTCGCCTCGACATCGAGCCGGAAGGCTCGCCGCTCGACGACGACGCGCAGATCGAGCCCGCCGCCGGTCACCGGGGGGCTCCCGGACGCCAGCCGCGCACGAGCAGCAGCACGGCGACGGCCGTGATCAGCAGCAGCAGCGAGAGGGCGACGGCCGTGCCCTGACCGATCCCGGCACCGTTGAAGGCGGTGTAGATCGCGAGGGGCATCGTCTGGGTGACTCCGGGCGCATTGCCGGCGAAAAGTGCCGTTGCTCCGAACTCGCCGATCGCCCGGGCGAAGCACAGGATGACCCCGGCAATGAGGCCTGGCACCGCCAGAGGAAGGGTGACGCGCCAGAGGATCCGCCAGCGGCCCGCGCCCAGGGTCGCGGCCGTCCGCTCATAGTCCACGCCCACGGTGCGCAGCGACCCTTCCACGCTCAGCACGAGGAACGGCAGGGCTACGAAGACCTGGGCGAGCACGACCGCGGTCGTGGTGAAGGGGATGCGCACTCCCCACCAGGCCTCGAGAAGCCCGCCAAAAGGGCTCGTGCGACCGAGCAGGAACAGCAGCGCGACGCCTCCGACCATCGGCGGCAGGACGAGCGGCACCGTCACCGCCGCACGCAGCACGGCGCTCGCCCGCGGCCCCGAGCGCGCGATGAGGATCGCCAGCGGAACGCCGAGCACGAGGCAGACGAGCGTCGCAATCGACCCCGTGACGACCGAGAGCACCAGCGCGTCGATGGCCGCAGGCGAGGTGATGTCGGCCCAGAGCGTGACCCAGTTCACCCGCCCGACGAGAGCAGCGAGCGGGAGAACCAGGAAGGCGAGCCCGGCGATCGCGGGGATCGCGAGCCAGCGCGGCACGAAGCCGCGCTGATCAGGGAGCGCCGAAGCCGTACGTGGCAAGGATCGCCGTTCCCTTGGGACCGAGCACGAACTCCACGAAGGCCCTGGCGGCCGCCGGGTTGGGGGCTTCCTTCAGCGCCACGATCGGGTAGCGGTTGACGATCTTGTCCGCGCCCTCGGGCACGAACGACTCGACGTTCACACCCACCACATCGGTGGCGTAGACGAGTCCGGCGTGCGCCTCACCGAGTTCGACCTTGGTGAGCACGCCCTTGACGTTCTGCTCGAGGGTCGCAGCGGTGACGGTGAGATTTGCGGCATCCAGCAGCCGTAGCGAGGCGGCCCCGCACGGCACCTCGGGTGCGCACAACGCCACGTCCAGTGCGGGATCGGCAAGGTCAGCCAGCGTCTTGACACCACCGGGGTTGCCCGCAGGCACCGCGACGACGAGGGTGTTGGTGGCGAAGAGGGCGGCACCCGTGGCAAGGCCCGCATCGGTCACTGTGGCCATGTTCTTCTCGTCAGCAGTGGCGAAGACGTCGACCGACGCACCCTCGATGATCTGAGTCGCGAGGGTGGGCGATCCGTCGAAGCGGATCGGCTGGACGGTGACGCCGGGGTGCTCGAGGGCGAAGGCTTCGGCGATCTCGGTGAAGGCCGCCGTGAGGGATGCCGCAGCAAAGACGACCAGCTCGCCGCTGAGGGCGTCGCTCGGCGTCGGGTCGGGACTCTGCACGGGATCGGTCGCGCCCCCGCATCCGGTCAGCAGCAGGGCGGATGCCACGGCGAGGGCGATGAGAGGGCAACGGCGCATGATCAACTCCGGGGGGTTTCGACGATGACGGTGGTGGCTTTGACGACGGCGACGGCGAGGGATCCGGGGACGAGTCCCAGTTCGCGCACTGCCTCGGCGGACATGAGCGAGACGACGCGGTGGGGGCCGGCCTGGATGTCGACCTGCGCCATCACCGCGTCGGCCTGCACGCGCGTGACGATGCCGACGAAGCGGTTGCGGGCGCTGGAGAGCACATCGGCAGGGTCGGGCGGGGTCGCGGCGAGTTCCACGGCGAGCGCGGCGAGCGCCTCACCGGGCACGCGGGCGGGACTGCCCTCGGCCGGCAGGCGGTCACTGTCGATCCAGCGCCGGATGGTGTCATCCGAGACGCCCAGCAATTGCGCGGCCTCCGAGATCCGGTAACTCGTCATGAGGTTCACGGTATCACCGCGTTAGCGGACGATGACCGTGATTATTACCGTTCCTGCGGAGATATCGACCCTTCGACAGGCTCAGGAACCGGAGTCGCTTGTGCGCATCCCCAGAAAGGCCGGTCGCTGAGCCTGTCGAAGCGTCCGGCGCCTCTCGGCACCCCCAATAAACACGAAACCCCGGTGTGCGGACGGCGTAGCCTGGAGACATGTCCCTGCCACCCCTCGTCGAGCCCGTCGAGGCCCTCTCGGCGCACGAGAGCGCTCGCACCGCGCGCCATGCCGTGCTCGCGGGATTCGGGGAGCAGGCACAGCGCCGCCTGGCCGCTGCGCATGTCGCCGTGGTCGGGGCCGGCGGGCTCGGCGCCCCCGCCGTGCTGGCACTGGCCGCGGCCGGGATCGGGCAGATCACGGTGATCGACGACGACGACGTGGAACTGACGAACCTGCAGCGCCAGGTCATCCATCGCCTGGCCGACATCGGTACGCCGAAGGTGGCCTCCGCGGTGCGGGTGGCCGCCGACCTCAGTCCTGAGACGCGGGTGAACCCGCTGCGCATCCGCCTCGATCAGAGCAACGCTGCGGAGGGGCTCGCGGGCGCGCACCTCGTGCTCGACGGCACCGACACCTTCGAGACGCGACGCGTGGTCGCCGCTGCCTGCGGGCGGCTCGGCGTGCCGCTGGTATGGGGGGTCGTGCAGGAGTTCCACGCGCAGGTGACCGTGTTCTGGTCGGCACCCCCCGCGGGGCGGGATGCCGTCTCGCTCGATGACCTCTACCCGTCCGGCAGCGTCGGCGAGGTGCCGACGTGCGCGTCGGCGGGAGTGCTCGGTGCCCTGACCCTGCACGCGGGGGCCGTCATGGCGACCGAGGCGATCAAGCTCGTGGCGGGCCTGGGCGAGCCGCTGCTCGGCCGCGTGCTCGTGATCGACGCGCTCGGTGCTCGCACGCGAGAGGTGCCGCTGCGGCCCGCCCGGGCTTCTGTTCCGGATGTCGCGACCGCGCCCGCGGGCCTCACCGCGGAGCAGCTCTTCCAGGCGCAGGCAGCAGGAGCGACCCTGCTCGACGTGCGCGAACCCGCCGAGACGGCCGGGGGCGTCGTCGCGGGATCCGTGCTCATCCCGCTCGGCGACCTCCTCGTCGACCCGTCAGCCGCGGGCGAAGGCCCCTTCGTCGTGATCTGCGCCCGGGGGGCGCGCGCCGAACGGGCCGCCCTAGCCCTGCGCGCGCGCGGCGCCCGGGCCGACGTGCTCGCCGGCGGCCTGGCCGAATGGGCGCTGACGTGAGCGGGCTGGGCTCGGTCGAGGAGCACCTCGCCGGCATCCTCGCGGTGACGCCGCTGCTGCCCGCGCAGAAGGTCGAGATCGGCGCCGCGCAGGGGCGCGTCCTGGCGTCCGATGTCCGCGCGGCCGTCGACATCCCGGTGTTCGACAACTCCGCGATGGACGGCTTCGCCGTGCGCTTCGCGGATGTCGCGCACGCCGCTCCGGATGCCCCGGTGACCCTCACGGTCGTCGCCGACCTTCCCGCGGGCACCGCGGATGACCCGTCGCTCGCGGCCGGGCAGGCCGCGAGGATCATGACCGGCGCGCCCGTGCCCGCGGCGGCCGACACGATCGTGCCCTTCGAGGACACGGTCGGCGGGCTCGCGGACTCCCTCGGTCAGATCGCCGTGACGCAGGCACCCGCCGCCGGGATGCACATCCGTAGACGCGGCGAGGACGTGCACGCGGGCGACCCCGTGCTGCCCGCAGGCACGCGCCTGAACGCCCTGGCCCTGGGCGCAATCGCCGCCGCGGGCGTGGCCGAGGTCTCGGTCGTTCGCACGCCACGCGTGGCCGTCGTCTCCACCGGCTCGGAGCTCGTGCCGCCGGGGACGCCATTGCACCGCGGGCAGATCCCGGAGTCGAACTCGATCCTGCTGGCGGCCCTCGCCGTCGAGACAGGCGCCGACCCCGTACTCGTCGAGTCGGTACCCGACTCCGGCGACGGCCCCCGCGAAGCGATCGAACGCGCCCGCGCGCTCGGCGCCGATCTCGTCGTCTTCTCGGGCGGGGTGAGCGCGGGCGCCTACGAGGTCGTGAAGACCTCGCTCTCGGGTGAAATGACCTTCACGAAGCTCGCGATGCAACCGGGCAAGCCCCAGGGCTTCGGCCGCACCGCCGACGGCATCCTGCTGTTCGGACTGCCGGGCAACCCGGTCAGCGCCGCGGTCTCGTTCGAGGTCTTCGTGCGCCCGGCGCTGCTCGCGATGCAGGGGCGCGACGAGCCGCGACGGATGCTGCGCCTGCACGCCGCGCGCGCCTGGCGCACTCCGAAGGGCCGGCGGCAGTACCTGCCCGTCGTGATCGATTCCCGCGATCCGACGGCCTGGACGGTGACCCCCGCAACCGGCGGCGGCTCGCATCTGGCCGGCGGCCTCGGCCGCGCCGAGGCCTACGCGGTCGTCCCGGCCGAGGTCGATGCCGTCGCCGCTGGCGACCTCGTGGATGTCATGCTGGTCACATGAGTTTCACGCATCTGGACAAGGCCGGCAGAGCGCGCATGGTCGATGTGACCGAGAAGCAGCCGACCGTGCGCGCCGCGACGGCGCGCGGTTTCGTGCGCTGCGCCCCCGAGGTGGTCGCGGCGCTGCGCGACGGCACCGCGCCTAAGGGCGACGTGCTCGCGGTGGCGCGGATCGCGGGCATCCAGGCGGCCAAGCGCACCCCCGAGCTGCTGCCGCTCGCGCACGTCATCGGCGTGCACGGCGTGAGGGTGGACCTCACCATCGAGGACGAGGGCGTCGCCATCGAGGCGGCCGTGCGCACGGCCGATCGCACGGGCGTCGAGATGGAGGCGCTCACCGCCGTCTCGGTCGCGGCCCTCGCCATCGTCGACATGGTCAAGGGCATGGATCGCTCGACCTCGATCGAGAGGGTGCGCATCACGGCAAAGGAGGGCGGGCGCTCCGGATCCTGGACGCGGCCCGACGACGGGTGACCGCGGCCGCGAACACCCCTCCCCTCGGCGCGATCGTGCTGGCGGGGGGTCGCGCGACGCGGGTGGACGGCGAGGTCAAGCCCCTGTTCGAGGTCGGTGGGCGGGCGCTGCTGGCGCGCGCGGTGGATGCCGCGCGCGCGGCGAGAGCGGCACGGATCACGGTCGTCGCGCCGGTGCTCGATCCCGGGCTGGATGTCGACTGGGTGCGCGAGGATCCGCCCTTCGGCGGACCTGCTGCCGCGGTCGTGAGAGCTCTGGGCGATTGGGCCGAGCGCGGCTTCGCCCCCGGACGGGCACTGCTGCTCGCGGCCGACCTTCCCCGCGCGGACATCGCCGTGCCCGCGCTGCTCGCCGCCGACGTCGGTACCGATGGCCTGTGCCTGGGGGATGCCGCCGGTCGCCCGCAGTGGCTGCTGGGTCTGTATCGCACCGACGCTCTGACTCGGGCCGCCACACGGCTCGAGGATGGGGGGCGGGATGCCTCGATGCGCGCGCTGCTGGCTGAGCTCGCGATCGAGATCGTGGCGGTGGCGGACGAGATCGTGGAAGATGTCGATACATGGGATGACCTGGCCCGGATCCGGGCCGCATTCGAGGAGGACTCATGAACAGCACGCTGCCGCCCGAGGCGCTCACCGAGTGGGCCGAGAGACTGGGCGTCGAGCTCGGGCTCGACGAGCCGCTGCCGATCGGGCTCGTGCTCGATCTCGCGAGGGATGTCGCGAACGCCGTGGCGCGCCCGGCGGCACCACTCAGCGCCTTCGCCGCGGGGCTCGCGGCCGGCCGTCGCGGCGGCTCGCCCGACGACGTGCGCGAGGCAGTCGCCCAGGTGGTGCGCCTCGCGGCCGAGCACGCCGAGGATGCCGGAGACGGAGCCTGATGGCGCGCATCCGCCTGTTCGCGGCCGCCGAGGAGGCCGCGGGCACCGGTGAGTTGACGCACGCTGCGGCGACCCTCGGCGAACTGCGCAGCGCCCTGTCCGCAGAATACCCGGCGCTCGGCGGCATCCTTCCCCGTTGCGCGGTGCTCGTCGGCGGCTCCCGCGTCGACGACGACACCCCGCTCGTCGATGACGCCCTCGTCGACGTGCTGCCCCCCTTCGCGGGGGGCTGATGCCCCGTTTCGTCTCGCTCAGCTCGCGAGGCGACCGAGGCACGCCTCACAGGTCGATGTCCACCTCCCAGAGCTGATAGGACATCAGGGTGCCGGCAGGGATCCCGCCGTAGGGGCGGAGCCGGGTCGTCTCCTGGCCGACCATGCGACCGGTCTCGGCGGACACCAGGAGCAGCTGCTCGAACGAGCCATCCCGCGTGACAGCGCGGAAGACGATCACGTCCCGGCCCGCTCGATCCCGCGTCGTCCCGGCGATCTCCAGCCCATCCGTCTGAGCCAGTATCCGCAGAACGGTGCGCTGCTGCGCGTTGGTGAGCGTCCAGTGACTGAACACGCCGGAAATGACATCGATGGTCCGTGCCGCGCTCGCGTCCTCCTCCATGCCGTTCGCCTCAAGAACGGTGCGCATCGCCTCGATGGAGTCACCGACGACAACGACAGGGGCCGTGTCGAACTCCCCCGGCGCGAACACCATGTCGTGCAGCACCGTCCCGGGCGGCGGAGCTTCCTCGGGCTGCACCGGCTCATCCGGCCGGCCGGGATAGTACGGATCGCCGGTGGACATCACGATCCGCCCCGAAAGGTCCTCGTTCCACCAAGTGTGCACCACCTGGGGCACGATCGGGCCGGGCTCGATCCGCATCGTGTCGCCGTCGATCTTCAGATACCACCCGATCGACACCGACTCCCGCAGGGCCTCAGCGGGGCCCTCCGACTCGGCGAGCGCCTGCTCGACCAGGGCGAGTGCCTCGGTTGTCGACTCCTGGGCGGCCGACAGCTCCAAGGGCAGCGGCATCACCGCTGCTGCGGCGGACGGCGTGACGCCCGTCGGCACCGCCCCCGACAGGGCTATGACCAGGGCGAGGGTCGCCGCTGCGGCCGCACCGAGTGGGATGCCCACCATCGCCCACCGCGCCCGCTGCGGCTCGGCATGCTGCGGCAGTGCGACGATCCTCTCGACCATCGCCCGCGACCACGCCTCGTCCGCTTCGCTCCAGTCGTCGTCCCCGGTGTCCAGTACCAGATCGACCG
>CAZHML010000001.1:0-105800 GCA_964533745.1 uncultured Microbacterium sp. | reverse complement strand
ACCGGCAAGGCCGAGAAGTGCACGATGTGCTATCCGCGCATCGAGGTGGGCCTGCCGACGGTCTGCTCCGAGACCTGCGTCGGGCGCCTCCGCTACCTGGGCCTGGTGTTCTACGACGCCGACCAGGTGGCAGCGGCCGCGAGCGTCGAAGACGACCACGCCCTGCTGCAGGCGCAGCGCGACATCATCCTGGATCCGCGCGACCCCGCCGTCATCGAGGGGGCGCGGCGCGAGGGGATCCCGGAGGACTGGATCGAGGCCGCTCAGCGCAGCCCCATCTGGAGGCTCATGCAGTACGAGGTGGCGCTGCCGCTGCACCCCGAGTACCGCACGATGCCGATGGTCTGGTACATCCCGCCCCTGTCGCCCGTGGTCGACGTCGTCTCGGGATCCGGCAACGACGGCGAGGACGCTCGCACGCTGTTCGCCGCGATCGACAAGCTGCGCATCCCCATCGGCTACCTCGCCGAGCTGTTCACGGCCGGCGACATCGCTCCCGTCGACGCCGCCCTGCGGCGCCTGGCGGCCATGCGCTCCTACATGCGCGGGGTCAGCATCGACGACGTGCGCGACGAGCGCATCGCGCGAGCGGTCGGGATGACCGGCACCGAGATCGAGGAGATGTACCGCCTCTTGGCGATCGCCAAGTACGAGGAGCGGTACGTGATCCCCTCGGCGCACACCGAGCAGGCGCACGCCCTGGAAGAGATGGCCTGTTCGCTGGACTTCGACGGCGGGCCGGGCATGGGCGGTGCCGGCCCCTTCGGCTCGTCGAGCGGGCCGAGCGTCCCGGTCGCGATCGAGAACTTCCACATGCTCGCCGACCGTCAGACCGCGGACCGGCCCTCGACGCCGGGCCGGGTGAACCTGCTCAACTGGGACGGCAACGGCAACCCCCACGGACTGTTCCCGCCCTCGACGATGACCGAGGTGCGCGAGACGGGCAAGCGGAAGGGCGACAAATGAGCACCCTGGCGACGAGAGTCACGCCCCGCCGGGCACTGCCCGCCGAGCTCGCCTCCGTGCCGCTGGACCGGGCGGAGCGCGCGCGGACGCACATGCTCGCCTCGCTGCTGCTGGACTACCCGGACGCCGCCTGGCACGAGCGCCTGGGCGAGCTGCGCACACACGCCGAGACGCTGCCGACCGTCATCGCTCAGCCGCTGCTCGCCTTCATCGATCAGATGTCGTGGACGGATGCCACCGAGTGCCAGCGGCGCTATGTCACGACCTTCGACCTGAAGCGCAAGTGCAGCCTGTACCTCAGCTACTACGCCACCGGCGACACCCGCCGCCGCGGCGTGGCGCTGGTGACCTTCCTCGAGGCCTACCGCGCCGCGGGCTGGGAGTTCGACGCCGACGACCTGCCCGACTACCTGCCGGCCGTGCTGGAGTTCTCGGCGCGTTCGGGGTCAGAGGTCGCCGACGCACTCATCGCCTCGCACCGCGAGGGGATCGAGGTGCTGCGCGCCGCGCTCGAAGACATGAAGAGCCCTTGGGCGCTCGTCGTCCGGGCGATCACGCTGTCGCTGCCTCCCATCGATGCGCGCACCCGCGAGCGCTTTCTCGATCTGATCAGCGAGGGACCGCCCACCGAGACGGTGGGACTGAGCTTCCTCGGGCAGCTGCCGCCCTTCCGCCCCGTCTCCCAGGAGGCATCGTGAACGCTCTGCGGATCATCCTGTGGGTGGCGATCCCCTACGCGGCGATCGCCGTGTTCGTCGTCGGCCACATCTGGCGCTACCGCTACGACAAGTTCGGCTGGACGACCCGCTCGAGCCAGACCTACGAGAACCGGCTGCTCCGCTGGGGATCGCCGATGTTCCACTTCGGGATCCTGATGGTCATCGCGGGGCACGTCGTGGGTCTGCTGATCCCGCGCGAATGGCTGTATGCCATCGGCATCAATGAAGAGATCTACCACCTGGGTGCGACCGCGCTCGGCACCTTTGCCGCGGCTCTCACCCTCGCGGGTCTCGCGATCCTCGTCTACCGCCGCCGCACCGTGGGACCGGTGTTCCTGGCAACCACCGTCATGGACAAGGTCATGTACGCCTTTCTCGCGGTGACGCTGCTGTTCGGTACCGCCGCCACGGTCGTCTACCAGGTCATGGGCGCAGGGTTCCATTACCGCGAGACCATCTCGCCGTGGGTGCGGAGCCTGCTGTACTTCCAGCCGAAGGTGGAACTCATGCTGGAGGTGCCGCTGCTGTTCCAGTTGCACGTGCTGAGCGCCTTCGCCTTGTTCGCGCTGTGGCCCTTCACTCGACTCGTGCACGTCTTCTCGGCACCGGTGGGCTACTTCTTCCGTCCCTACATCGTCTACCGTTCGCGAGATGCGGTACGCGGCGCGCGACCTGTGCGACGCGGCTGGGATCCCGTGCAGCAGCCGGATCCGGAACGGCTGCGAGGGCTCTGAGCGGGGGACGCCCGAGGCTGCCCACCCGGGCGACCCCCGCTCAGACCGGTTGAGCGTTCAGGGGCGTCGGATCCGCAGCGGTACCGTGCGCCAGCCCCCGGCCGGAGGCTGCTCCCGCGTCGCGGGGCGGGTGTGGTCGAGTTCGGGCGCACCCGCTGCGAGCACCGCGCGCACGAGCACGCGCAGCTCCAGGGTCGCAAGTCCCCGGCCCGGGCACATGTGCACGCCGGTGCCGTAGACCAGGTTGGCTGCCGCATTGCCGAGCGGATCGAAGGCGTCCGGATCGCCGAAGACCGCGGGATCCCGATTCGCGGCGCGCCAGTCCAGCACGACGACATCTCCCGCGGCGGCGGGGCATCCGTCCACGGTCGCTGCGCGCGTGACGATCCGGCGACTGGACAGGAAGGGATCGTCGGCACGGAGGATCTCGTCGACCGCCGCGTCGAGCTGCTCGTCGCCCGCCGTGCGCAGCCTCGCCGCACGCCGGGGGTGCCGCGCAAGCCAGTGCAGCACCACGCCCGTGCAGAGGGCCAGAGATGCGAGGTCGCCGCCGGTCCAGTTTCGCAGGATCGAGACGATCTCTTCGTCGGCGAGCGGGCGACCCTCGACGGTTCGCGTGTGCATGAGCCGCATCGTGACATCCGCGCGCGGCTCGCTCCGGCGCTCGGCGAGCAGGCCACGTATGATGCGGTCGAAGCTCTCCGCCGCGCGCTCCGTGCGTGCGGAGTCGCCCGAGCGGACCGCTGCACGGCGCTCGTCCACCCAGGTCAGCAGCTCGTCCTCGAGATCGGCACGCCAGCCGAGCCAGGCGCACTGCGCGCGCACGGCGTAGCGGGCGCCGAGTTCGACGGCGTCGAAAGTCTCACCGGAGGCCGCAAGGGGTTCGATCAGGGCACGGGCGATCATCTCGAAGGAAGGGACGAGCGCGTCGATCTCCTCGGCCGCGAAGAAGGGATCGATCAGTCGCCGCATCGCCGCGTGGACGGCTCCGTCGAGCCCGTTGGGCACGTGCAGATGACGGGAGACGGCGTTCGAGAACGTCTCGGGGTCGTGCGCGATCGCCATGACGCTCGCGTGCCTGCCCACGGTGTGACCCCCTGAGGCATCACTCGACATGGAAGAACCCGCTCGCGCCCTTCTCGGCGTCGCTCATGATGTGCGTCACGAAGGGGTAGTTGCCCGCCTCCCGGAAGACGAGCTCCACGAAGCCGCCCTGCGCGGGCAACAGGGCAAGCGCCTGAGAGCCGCCCGCGGCACCCGGCCGCAGCCGATACTCGCCCTCGAGGTACACCGTGTCGAACTGGCCTCCCACGACGTGGAAGGACGAGGGCGCGTTGGGTCCCGCATCCAGAACCCAGATCCGCACCCGCTCACCCACGCCGGCCGTGAGCGGGCGGTGCCGGTACTGCATCGCGTAGCCGTTGAAGGCGACGAGGTCGTGGGTGCCGGCGGCGATCTTCGCGGCATCCGCCGATCCGCCCTGCCCGCCGAGGTACAGCTCGCCCTGCACCAGCACGTACTCGCGGTCGGCGGGTGCCAGATCGGGCGGATCGATGATCACCGCACCGTACATGCCGTTTGCGATATGCATCGACATCGGCATGCTCGAGCAGTGATACATCCAGATCCCCGCCCGCGTCGCGGTGAAGGCGTAGACGAGAGTCTCGCCCGGCAGGATCGTGCGCATGGGTTCGTCGGGGGCGAGGGCACCGGCGTGGAAGTCGATCGAATGCCCGATCGTGCCGTCGTTGATCAGGGTGATCTCGAAGCGGTCGCCGATCTTCCCGCGGATGACGGGGCCGGGCGCGGAGCCGCCGAAGGTCCAACGCTCCTGCCAGACGCCGGGCGCGACCTCCTGCTTCTGCTCGGTGGCGCGCAGGGTGATGCGGTGCAGGCCGCCCTCGGACGCCGGGTCGAGTGCAGCGGGCCACGCTTCGAAGTCAGCGGCGGGCGGGCGCTCGAGGTCTACGGCGGGTGCCGGACCGGTGCCGGGATGCTCGTGCCCCTCATGTCCCTCGCCCGAGGGCGGGGCTCCGATCACGCGCACGACCAGCTCCATCCCCATCTGGCGGTGCCCGGCGATAGAGCACCAACCGGCGAGGTCCGCACCGATGATCCCGACGTCGAGCACCTCGGAACCACCCGGAGCCAGGCGTGCCGAGCGCACGCCGTTGGCGAAGGTCAGGTCGTGCACATCGGTCCCGGTGTTCTCGAAGGTCACCACGAGCCGGTCGCCGTAGGGCACCTCGATGATCGCGGGATCGAAGCGCATCCCGGTGACGCGCACGGTCACCTCGGTCGTCTGGCCCGACTCCACGACGTCGCCGGGGGGCGAGGGGACCGATATGCCGCTCGCCGCGGGATCTGCCGCGACGCCCCCGGCGACGCACAGCGCCAGGGCGGCGAACCCGGCGGCCACGGCGAGTGCGCGTCGGGGCCGGGCCGGTGCTTCCAGGGCGGGCGCGCCCAGCCGCACGATGCCCGAGCGGTCGGGCTCCTCGCCTTCTGCCCGGCGTGCCCGCCGGCCCGCCACGAGCGCGCGGATGACCAGCACGAGAAAGGCGACGACCACCCCGGCTGCCAGAAGCGACAGCAGCACGCGCGTGATCGAGGGCATCGGCAGCAGGTACAGTGCGATCGCGCCGTTGAGAGCGACCACGCGGAAGGCGCCGCCCCGATCGAGCACCTCGGCGGCCGTGCGGGCACCGAGGGGGCTGCCGATCGCGACGACCGGGAACAGGTAGCTGAGCGCGCCCATGAGCAGCTGCACGGCGAATCCCGCCACGAGCGGGCCCAGCACGAGCAGATACTCGGCGCGCAGCCACGCCCAGTCCGGAGCGAACGCGGCCTGGATCCCGAGAGCGGCACCGGCCGCGACGACCCAGCAGAAGGCTGCCGCGAGGCTCCACCCGGCGAAAGTGCCCGGAGGCATCGCGCGAGCCTGACGCCAGCCGTCGCGGGCGATCATCCCCGCGCCGACCAGCCAGATCGCCATGCCGGCGGTCACGAGCAGGGGGAGGTCGGCCACCGGGCCTGCCGCGGCGAGCATGATCCCGGCGATGAGCACGGGCAGGGCCTGATTGCCGGCCGGATTCTCGGCGACGCGCGCGTGCAGCACGGTCGGCCACAGCAGCACGAGCGTTCCCAGAGCGGTCAGGCCGATCCAGCCGAAGGCGTTCAGCACGATGTGAGCCGTCACCAGCCGGTCGGCGAGTTCGGGAACGAACGCCAGGAACGCACCCGCCCCGATTCCGGCGAGAAAGACCAGGGCGGCGGCGATGTAGTACCGCACGAGCAGCGCGAAGCGGGCCGGCAGCGCCCCGCGCATCTGCAGCGCGAGGAGCACGCCGTGCGCGAACGCGGCGGCCGCCACGCACACCGCGCCGACGATCAGAAGCAGGGGGGCGGGCAGCAGCATCCCGGCGATGACGAGGACGGATCCGCCGGACTGCAGCGCGAGCCGGATGGCAAGCCCGGGCCTGCCACCGGGTGCGGCGCGACGCAGCAGCGTGTCGGCGAAGTGCTGCGACCAGATGAGGATCGCCGCGGTCGCCGCGCCCAGCAGCGGCACGTGCACCATGAGCCAGAGCGGCTGGCCGACGAAGCGGTGGATCGTGACGGCGATCACCGCGCCGACGAGCCACGCCAGCACGACGGCGTTGGTGAGCAGATACCAGTTACGCCGCGACACGTTCGGCCCCCTTCCGTCGTTTCTGCCTCGACCGGGCGGCGAGGCTCACGACCCCGGCGGTGAAGGCGAACAGCAGCATCGCCGCGACCGCTCCGACCCCGCCCACGATCAGGGCACCGGGCACGCCCCAGGCGTCCCCCGCGACGACCCGCACCAGCAGCGCCGCCTGCAGGAGCAGAACGGGGGCGAACAGGGCCGGGTGATAGGCGATCCGGATCCGCAGGACCGCGGGAAGGATCAGCGGCGCGTGCGCCATGATCATCGTGATCACGAAGCCGAGGAAGATCGCGTGCGTCGTCGCGTCGTAGACCGGGCCTTCGGTGCGCGCCCCGCCGAGCAGCCATCCGGCACCGGCAGCGAGCAGCCAGGCGTACCCGATGAGCACGCACACCGCGACGTAGCGGGCGAGCCCCCTGGTGCGCACGGTCGCCCGGGCGATGTCGTAGCGCACGAGAATCACGACCAGCACTATGAGCAGGGCTCCGGATGCCGGAACCGCGATCATCGGCACCGCCACCGTCACCAGGGCGGCCGTCGCGAACAGGAGCGAGAGGGCGAACAGCGCGCTCTGCGCCCGTTCGCCGGGACCGCCGACGCGGGCCAGCTCCATCCGTTCGCCCGCGATGGTGAGGATCAGAAAGCAGGCCAGTTGCGGCACGAGCAGCGACGGGGGAACCCCCGCGCACCAGGTGATCGCCGCCGCGATCGCGACGACGGCACCGAGGCTCTGCACCGCGGTGGCGGTCATCGGCTGCCGCCGCCAGATCGCGAGATACTGACCGGCGTGCACCACGAGCCCCGCGGTGACCAGAAGCTGCCCCGCGAGCATCGGCACGGTCGGCGCGAGGGCGAGCAGCGATCCGCCGGCGAGCAGGGGAGGCGCGCTGTACGCCCAGCCGGTGCCGAGCGCGACCGCGCGTTCGAGCGAGATGAGCGTGCCGACGAAACCGAAGACGAGCAGCGGCGCGTGCAGGTCCGCCAGGCGCGACTGCACCCCCGGCATCGGGATGCCGAGGAGGATGAGCCCGGCGTTCAGCCCGAGCAGCAGCACGATCGCCGCGGGCGCGACGAAGAACAGCCGTGCGCCCGGGCCCCGTTGCGCGCGCGTGTCCACATCTCCACGCTAGGCGCTCGCTGTGCCCACGGCACAGCCCAGACCGTGCTTATTCGCCGTGCCCCTGCGGGTGGCCGCCACCCTGCAACTGGTCCAGGACGTGCCCGGCCAGGGAGAGCACGAGGGCGATCCCGGTCGCTGCCCCGGCGGGGGAACCCGGCAGGTTCACGACCAGGGCCGCGTGCTCGTCGACGACCCCCGCCACGGCGCGGGACAGCAGCGCCGCAGGCTTCTGGGCCGCGCCGATCCGGCGCAGCTCCTCGGCGATTCCGGGCAACTCGCGGCTGAGCACGCGGCGCGTCCCCTCGGGCGTCTCATCCCGGGGGCCGACGCCGGTGCCTCCGGTCGTGACGATCAGACGCGCACCGGCGCGGAGCTGATCCCGGATCGCGCTCTCGACGCTGTCGGCGCCATCCGGGACGACCGCGTAGACGCAGTCGTAGCCGGCCTCGCGAACCGCCGCGACGCAGACCGGCCCGCTCGCGTCCTCGCGGAGGCCCGCAGCAGAACGGTCCGACACCGTCACGACGGCCGCGAGGATGCTCATCCCCGTGCTCCCGCAGGCTCGGCGCTCTGCCGGCCCGAGAGCTCCTCGAGCAGGTCGTCGCCGGGACGGACATCCTCGAAGGGGGCCACGATCTCGGCGCGCTCGAGCAGTTCCGTCATCCGTCGCCGGCGCTGGCGCGGGATGAGCGTGACCACGCGCCCCTCGCGGCCCGCGCGGCCGGTGCGACCGGAGCGGTGCAGGTAGGTCTTGTACTCGTCGGGCGCGTCGGCCTGGATGACGAGATCGATGTCGTCGACGTGGATGCCGCGGGCTGCGACATCCGTCGCCACGAGCACCCGGACCCGGCCCGAGGTGAGCCGCTCGAGGTTGCGCGTGCGCCTGGCCTGGTTGAGATCGCCGTGCAGGGACACGGCCGCGATCCCGGCATCCTCGAACTGCTCGGCGAGCATCTCGGCGTAGGCGCGGGTGCGCGAGAAGACGAGCGTCTTGCCCTCGCGGTCCACGAGCGACGAGAGCACCTCCGCCTTGTCGCGGTGGTCGATCACGAGCACGCGGTGCTCGATCGTCCCCGAGGACTGATCCTCGCCCGCGACCTCGAAGACCGCGGGGTCGACCAGGAACTCCTCGACGAGGGCCGCCACCTCACGATCGAGGGTGGCCGAGAAGAGCAGCTTCTGCGAGCCCTCGGCGGTCTGGCGCAGGATCCGCTGCACGGGCTCGACGAAGCCGAGATCGCACATGTGGTCGGCCTCGTCGAGCACGATGACCTGGACCTCGGAGAGATCGAGCTTGCCCTGCTCGATGAGATCCTCGATCCGGCCCGGAGTGCCGATGACGATGTCGACGCCCTTCTTCAGGGCACCCACCTGACGCCCCTGCGGCACGCCGCCGTAGATCTGGGTCGTGAACAGGCCCACGCTCCGGGCGATCGGCTGCACGGTGCGGTCGATCTGCAGGGCGAGCTCGCGTGTCGGGGCGAGGATGATCGCGCGCGGCGCGCGACCGAACTCCCGGCGCTTGCCGGACTGGGCGCGCAGCACGCTCTCGACGAGCGGAGCACCGAAGGCGATGGTCTTGCCCGAGCCGGTGCGGCCACGGCCGAGCACGTCGCGGCCGGCGAGCACCGAGGGGATGGTCGCGGCCTGGATCGGGAAGGGCGTCTGGGCGCCTTGCCCGCTGAGGACCTCGACGATGTTGGCACCGAGACCCAGGTCAGCGAAGGTCATGTACTCGACCTCCGCCGCGGCGACGGCGCTGGCCTGCAGACGCTCGTGCACGATGTCCTCGATCGGTGCGGAGGGTGCCTGCGGTGCCCAGTCGGAGCGGGCTGGGCGGGCGGTGCGGTCGCGGCTGTCGCGACGCGAACGGTCGTTCTCGTAGCGCGGGCGGTCATCGCGCGGGCGCGGGCGGTCGTCACCGTGCCGCGGACGATCCCCGTCGCGGCGCGGCCGGTCAGCGTCATACCGCGGACGATCGGTGGCCCGGGGCGAGCGATCGGCGTCGTAGCGGGGGCGGCCCTCACGCTCACGCGGACGATCGGCGTCAGAGCGGGAACGGTCATCCTCGCGCCTCGGGCGGTCACTGGCGTAGCCTGAGCGGTCATCGCGCCGATGCCCTCGATCCTCGCTGGATCGCTGACGCTCCTGGTCACGACCGCGAGAGGATCCCTCATCCGAGCGGGAGCGCGCGGGACGGCTGTCTGCGTACCGGGGGCGCTCCTCGCGGCGGGGTCGGTTCTCCGCATCCCCGGTGCGTGTGCGGCGGTCGTCGTCACGACGCGCGTGCTCGCCACGGACGGGCCGCGTGTCGGTACGGTGCTCGTCCCGGCGGAAGTCGTTGTAGCGCGGGCGCTCGCCGCCCTGCACCCGATCCGCACGGTGGTGCGGCGTCTCCCGGCGGCCCGACTCGGCGCGGCCACGGATGCCGCGCGTCTCGTCGCGTCCGGCGCGCTCCTGCGCGGTCCAGCGCGGCTTCTTCGTCGGCGTGGCCTCTTCAGCGGGCCGGTAGCCGCGATGGCCGGGGCTCTTGCTGCCGGGCTTGCTCGCAGACGACTGCGCGGGGCGGCGCTTCGCATCCTGATACGGGGTCTTCTTGCCGTGTCGCGGCTCGAAGCTCTGGGCACGCCCGCCCTGGGGTTTCTTGTTCTTGGGCACGATGGTGTCTTTCTGGGTTGTTCTCGTGGAACAGCACCGCGACCGCGCAACAGGACGCTGCGCGGTACGGGATACCCGGACACTGTCGGCCGGGGGCCATTGCATGATGATGGTCGTCGAACCATCGGCCCCTGGGCTCACACTTCGAAAAACGATCCCGCATCCGCGGGTGCCCGAAAGCCGACCTCCCTACGCTAGCGCACCCGCCTGGGAATCCCCTCAGCCCTCCGCCAGCTCGCGCAGCTCGCGGCGGGTGAGCGGCCGGTCGGCATTCTGGGGATCGACATCCGCCGCCGGGCGCGTCGCATCGGAGGTGGCGTCCGTACGCGATGGAACGGGACCGGCATCCGGCACCGTGCGAACAGGTCCGCTCTCGGCAGACGGCTCCCCCCGCCGGGCGCGACGGCGCTCCCGGGCGCCCTCGACCAGGTTGTAGAGCGTCGGCAGCACGATGAGCGTCAGCACGGTCGACGAGATGAGCCCGCCGATCACGACGATCGCCAGCGGCTGCGAGATGAAGCCGCCGTGGCCGGTGATCCCGAACGCCATGGGCGTCAGCGCGAAGATCGTCGCCAGCGCCGTCATCAGGATGGGGCGCAAGCGCTTCTCGCCGCCGGCGAGGGTCGCGTCGTGCACGCTCAGCCCCTTCTCGCGGTACTGGTTGACGAGATCGACGAGCACGATCGCGTTCGTCACCACGATGCCGATGAGCATCAGCACGCCCACGAGCGACGCGACGCCCAGCGGCACCCCCGTGGCGATCTGCAGCAGGATCGCGCCGGTCGCCGCGAACGGCACCGAGATCAAAAGCAGCAGCGGCTGGCGCAGCGACTTGAAGGTCGCGACCATCACGACGTAGACGATGAGGATCGCGGCGAGCATCGCCAGGCCCAGTTGCGAGAAGGAGTCCTGCTGCTGCGCGGCCACGCCCCCGACCGAGGCGCGCGCGCCGTCGGGCAGATCCACGGCTTCGATGGCCGCGGTGACCGAGGCGGTCCCCACCGCGAGGTTGTCGGATCCCGGCGGCACGGTGATCGTCGCGGTGCGCTGCCCGGCCACCGTGGTGATCGACGTCGCGCTCTGACGCTCTTCGATGCTCGCCAGTTCCTGCAGCTGGACCGGCCCGAGGATGGTGGGCACGAGCAGCTCCCGCAGCTCCCGGACGGTCAGCGGCGGCTCTTCGGTCGCCTGGAAGACCGTCACCGCGGTCCCGTCGATCTCCACCGAGCCGATCTGCTGCGGGCGCATCGTGTTCGACACGATCTGACCGATCGCCGCCTCCGAGAGGCCGTGGCGAGCCGCCTCGTCGCGATCGACGACCACGGCGATGTACGGCAGCGCGGCGGCGAGGTTGTGCGTGACGTTGCCGATCCCCTCACGCCCCTGCAGCTCTTCCACCAGGGCGAGCGTCGCGGTCTCGAGCGCCTCGGAATCGGGTGCGGTGACGCTCACCGAGATGTTGCTGGACCCGAAGCCGCTCGATGCCGACACCGCCACCTCGCCGACGCCCTCCAGCCCATCGAGCACGCGCTGCACCTCGGCGCGCAGCTCCTCCTGGTCGACGTCGTCGGAGCTCATGATCGAGAAGGTCGCACCAGCGCCGCCCGAGAAGGCGTCACGGATGGGCGATCCGCTCGATCCGATCGAAACCTGCACGACCTCGATCCCGTTGATGCCGCGCAGGGCGTCCTCGACCAGGCGCGCGGCGTCGTCCTTCGCCTGCAGGCTCGCCGAGGGGCCGAGGTTCTGGGTGACTGACATCGTGTTCTGGCCGGTGTCGCTGAGGAAGTTGATCTTCATCAGCGGCGCGGCCGCGACCGTGCCGCCCAGGACCAGGATGGCGAGCAGGATCGTGACGATCGAGTGCTTCAGCGTCCAGCTCAGGATCGGCCGGTACGCCCGCTGCAGACGGCTCGGCGGAGCCTGCGGATGCTCGGGGTCGATCCGGTCGCCGGTCTTGTCGAGCAGCGGTTTGCCCGGGCGCAGGAACCAGTACGCGAGCACCGGCACGATCGTCAGAGCGACCAGGAGCGAGGCGCTCATCGCGATCGTGACGGTCATCGCGAAGGGCCGGAAGAGCTCGCCGACCATGTCGCCGACGAAGACCAGCGGCAGGAACACTGCCACCGTCGTGATCGTCGAGGCGGTGATGGCGCCCGCGACCTCGCGCACCGCGAGGCGGATCGCGCCGCCCTTGTCGGCACCTTGGACATAGTGGCGCTTGATGTTCTCGATCACCACGATCGAGTCGTCCACGACGCGCCCGATCGAGATGGTCAGCGCCCCGAGGGTCAGCACGTTCAGGCTGTAGCCGAAGGTCTGCATGCCGATGAAGGTGATCAGCACGCTCGTCGGGATCGAGATCGCGGTCACGAGCGTCGAGCGCACCGACAGCAGGAAGACCAGGATGATCACGACCGCGAAGACGAGGCCGAGCATGCCCTCGACCGCGAGCGTCTCGATCGAGGCGACGATGAACGGCGCCTGGTCGAAGACCACGGTGAACTCGGCACCGGGGAAGGCCTCGCCGATCTCGTCGAGCGCGGCCACGACCCCCTGTGAGACCTCGACGGTGTTGGCGGCCGGGAGCTTGGTGATCGAGATGGTGATGGCATCTTCGCCGTTCACGCGCGAGAGCGAGGTGACGGGATCGGCCACCTGCGCCACGGTCGCGACATCGGCGATCGTGAGGCCGGGCGTCATCGATCCGATCAGCGGGAGACCGGCGACATCCGAGACCGAGGTCAGTTTCTCGCCGGTCTGCACGGTGAGCGTGCGAAGGCCCTGCGTGATCGATCCGCCGGGGAAGAGCATGCCGCTCTGCTGCAGCGCAGCGGAGATCGCACGGGCGTCCAGGCCCGCGGCGGCGAGCTTCGCGGCATCCGGGACGATGGTGATCCGCTGCCCCACACCTCCGACGATGAGCGCGGCGTTCACGCCGTCGACGTCTTCGAGCACCGGGATCACCAGGCGTTCGAGGTCGGCCTGCGCGCTCTCGGCGTCGGTGAAGCCGGTGGCCGCGATCTGGATGACCGGGAAGTCGTCGAGGCTGATCGAGAGCACCTGGGGGGTGACGTCGGCGGGCAGCTGCGCGGAGATGCGGTTGATCGCCTGCTGGATCTTCTGCTCGGCCGTGGCCAGATTCGTGCCGTAGGTGAACATCGCCTGGATGATCGAGGCGTTGGTCGTGCTCGTGGCGCTCGTGGACTCCAGCCCGGGAACGCCCTGAATGGCGGACTCGATGGGGGTGGAGACGTCGTTCTCGACCACCTCGGGCGAGGCACCGGGGTACGTCGTCATCACCACGAGCGCGGGCAGCTCGAGCGAGGGGATGAGTTCTTGCTTGAGTCCGTTCAGCGCCAGCCCGCCGAAGACGGCGGCGACAATCGTCACGAGCGCGATGAGGGCGCGGTTGCGCAGGCTCAGGACGGCGAGTTTCGACACGTTCTCTCCCGGGTCAGGCGGTCTGCTCGCCGAGGATCCCGGCGAGGGCGGATTCGATGATGCGGTGCGGAAGCGGATCGTCGGTGATCAGCGAGCGCCAGAGGATGCCATCGAGGAAGACGGATGCCGCGAGCGCGCGGTCTGGGCCATGGGCCTGTTCCAGGATGGCGATGAGCTGCTGCGACCAGCCGTGGGCGAGGTCGCGCAGCCGGGGGTCGTGCACCGCGGCGGTGACCACGGCGCGGTCGGCGTGCAGCGCGCGGGCGTCGGCCAGAGCGCTCAGGGTGAGCTCGGCGATCGTGGCGGCGGTGACGCCGCGCTCGGCGAGCACCTCGCGCGTGCGCTGCATCTGGGCGTCGACGTGAGAGACGAGCAGGTGCAGCGCCGCTTCGCGGAGGTCGTCGAGCGTTGCGAAGTACTGGGTTGTGGCACCCAGCGGCACCTCGGCGCGGGCGGCGACCATGCGATGGGTGATCGCCTCGACGCCGACCTCGGTGATGAGCTCGGCCGCTGCGGCGACGATCGCGGTGCGGCGGGCCTCGGGGTCGCGACGGCGACGCGGCTGCTCGTCCATGCCTCTCCCTCTGGACAGTTGTACATGTACTTTTGTACAACTTCATCTTGTGGACTGGCTGGGAAGGCCCCTCGTGTGCGGGATTCGATCGCAGATTCGCACGGGCTCGCAGAGATCTGAGGATTCTCTGCGAGCCTGTGCGAATCTGCGACGTTGTTCAGCGAGGAAGCGGCGCGAGGTTCAGAAGGCCGACCCGAGCAGGAGCCCGGCCAGGGCCGCGATCACCGACAGCACGAAAGTGCCGAGGAGGTTCGCAGTTGCGGCCGGGCGCTCGCCATTGCGCCAGAGAGCCACCGTGTCGAACATCGCCGTGCTGAAGGTCGTGTATCCGCCGAGGAGCCCGGCACCCACGACGAACAGGGCCGCCGGAGCAAGACCCGCCACGAGGCCGAGGGCGAAGGATCCCGTGACATTGACCACGAGGATCCCCCAGGGGAAGCGCCGCCTGGCCAGCTTTGCGACGCCGAGATCGGCGAGGTAGCGCAGGGCCGCGCCGGCGCCGCCGGCGAGGGCAGCGAAGATGAAGAGCAGAGGAGTCATCCCCCCTCCCTTCGGCGCGCCTCGCCCGCACGGAGCCCGAGGGCAGCCGCGGTCACCCCGAGCACGAGGCTGGCCACCGCATAGAGCGCGGCGAGCCCGGGGGCGCTCTCCCAGAGCTGGATCGTGCCCACGCCGAAGGCGCTGTAGGTCGTGAAGCCGCCGAGCAGCCCGGTCGCCAGGAACAGCCGCAGGCCGGTGGCCCGCGGCATCCGGGCCATGACGATGCCGATGAGGAAGGCACCCGTGATGTTCACCAGCAGGATCGCCAGGGGAAAGCCGCCGGGATCGGGGATCGCGAGATCGAGCGCGAGACGGGCCGCCGTGCCGAGGACGCCGCCAGCGGCGACGGCGAGCGCGCGGAGCAGGATCACGTCGGTCACCCTACTCCGCGTCGCGTGCCCCGGCCCTTCGACAGGCTCAGGGACCGGGGCGCTGTACGTCAAACCGTAGCGAGGGCGGTGCGCGGTGTCCGGTTCCTGTCACCTCTGCGGCTGGGTGGTGTGGCATGCTTGTCTGCCACACCACCCAGACGCAGCCGCGTGATGGGAACGGGACACCGCGCACCGCCCGCCCCGGCCCTTCGACAAGCTCAGGGACCGGGCTGGCTCAGGGACCGGGCTAAAGGTTCGCCTCCGCGTAGAGACGCAGCGCATCGCGCACGAAGGCCGCGCCCTGCTCACCGCCGTAGTTCGCACCGAAGCGCGGGTCCGTGACGTACATCTCGGCAAGGCCCATCACGTAAGCGTGCACGTCGATGCCGCGTGCAGCGGGAGTTCCGGGGATGCCGGTCAGCCACTCGACGTGACGCCGGGCGATGTCCTGCACTTCCTCGGACGCCGGATCCGCCCCGCTCTCCGCGGCGGCGATCCAGTCGCGTCCGAGGTCGGCGACGCGCTTCTGCCATACGGCGCGCTCCTCATCCGTCATCCCGCGCCACCAGCGGTCGCTGTCGGCGTAGGCCTGCTTGCCCCAGCGCTCCTCGACCTCCTCGCGGTAGGCGGTGTGGTCGAATCCGTCCAGCATCTGCTCTGCCATGATCTCTTCTCCTTTCTCCATCGCGGTGATGGTGTGCTCGACCGCGGCGATCTGCCGGGTGAGCCGGTTCTGCTCCTCGCGCAGGTAGGCGAGGTGGGTTCTCAGGGCGGATGCCTCGCGTTCGGTGCCCGCGTGTGCGGGCGATCCGAGCACCTCGGCGATCTGCGTGAGACCCAGCCCGAGTTCGCGCAGCAGCAGGATCCGCTGCAGGCGCACGAGGGCGGTCTGGTCGTAGTGCCGGTAGCCGTTGTGCGCGATGCGCGAGGGTACGAGCAGCCCGATGTCGTCGTAGTGCCGCAGCGTTCTGCTCGTGGTGCCGGCGAGGCGGGCGATCTCCTGGATCGACCAGTCGCGGGTGTTCATGGCATCCCTCCTTTCGTGCTCTCCAGGCTAGAAGTTGACGCAACGTCAATGTCAAGCGCCACGTCATCGCCCGCATCGTGATCGACATGATGGCAGTCGTTGCCGCATCCCCCCGCGGCCAGGCGACAACGACTGCCCACAACTCGGGACGGGCAGTCGACTTGTTGTCACTTGTTGCCGGATGCAGCCATCCTGGGCGACAACGAGTGGCTACAACTCGGCGCTTTCCCGACGAGGCCGAGAGCCGGAACGGATCCCGGTCGGCGGCGCGCTTGACAAACTCGCGATATATCGTGTTATGCTCGAAACACGCGATATATCGCGTTCCCATGAACACAGGAGCAACCATGACCGAGAAGTGGCTCATCGCCCCCGGCGAGACCCGCGTCATCGACATCGAACGCGCCGCGCGCCTGAAGATCGGGCTGATCGGCGGCCAGGTCGATGTCATCGCACACGACCAGCCCGGCATCCGCATCGAGGTGCAGGGCGTGACCGTGAAGGATCTACGCATCGAGCACGACGGCACGCAGCTCGAGATCGACCACCCGCAACTGGGCTGGGACAACTTCCTTGAGGTGTTCCGCAACTTCGGCTCCGGCGGCCCCCGCGCCGAGGTCAGCGTCGCCGTCCCGCGTGATGTCGCTCTCACCCTCGGCGTCGTGAGCGCGAGCGCGCTCGTCTCCGGACTCACGGCGGACGCACGCCTGAACACCGTCTCGGGCGACATCATCGTCGACACGCACGTCGGAGACCTCACCGTAAACGCCGTCTCGGGCGACGTGCAGGTGCAGGGTCTGGACGGCGTCTTCTCGGCCAACAGCGTCTCCGGCGACGTCGCCGTCACGGGCACGCCCCGCAAGGTCACCATCGACACGGTCTCGGGATCCATGGTCGTCGACAGCGCATCGCTCGTCGAAACGGTCACTCTCAACACTGTCGCCGGCGGTGCGACCGTGCGCCTTCCCGAGGAGCTCGCCGCCAAGTACGCGGTGCGCACGATGAACGGCCGCCTGACCATCGACGGCGTCGACCGTGGCTCTTCCGGGCCGTCCAGCTACACCGGATCCACTGGTGAGCTCGCGGGCACCTTCGCCGACGTGCGCTTCCACTCGGTCTCGGGCGACCTGACCGTGCTGCGCCGCGACGTCGACGCGACCGCGGAGTCGCTCTCATGAGCCCCGCGGTCTTCTCGCACGGCGATCTGCGCCTGTACCTGCTCTCGCTGCTGGCCGAAGGCCCGCGCCACGGCTACGACATCATCCAGGCTCTCGCGGACCGCACGGGCGGCACGTACACCCCGAGTGCCGGCACGATCTACCCGCGCCTGGCAAAGCTCGAGGAAGAGGGACTGGTCACCAAGAGCGCCGACGGCCGCAAGACCGTCTACGCGATCACGGACGCCGGACGCGCCGAGGTCGAAACGCGCGAGGAGGACCTGGCTAGCATCGAGTCCGACCTGGCCGACTCGGTGCGCCTGATCGCCGACTCGGTCCGTCAGAGCGTGCAGGATGCCATGCGAAGCCTGCGGGCCGATCTCGCCGCCGCCGCGCAGGAGTCGCGCCGGACGCGCGTGCACGAGCCTGCGCCGTCGCAGAGGACGATGGATGCCGTCGCCGCCCGCGAGCAGTTGCAGCGAGCCGAGGCGAGCATCAACGTCTTCCGGGGCCGCGTGCGGGTGAGCCTGCGCAGGCACGTCGCGCGCGGGGGTGCGCTCGCAGCATCCCTGATCGACGACCTGGAGCGGGCGCTGGATGAGGCCGCCGGCACCCTGGAGCGAGCGCTGAGGTAGACCTCAGGTCGGTGCCGAGATGAGGGGATGAGCCGAAATGAGGAAGCTTCTCCCCGATCTCTCCCTCGAACCGGCACATCTCCTCGATTCGGCACGCCGCGACTACTCCGGCCAGAACTCCTGGCTGTCCTCCATCGGCACCTCCTGCGGCACCACCAGCAGCGGCCGGTGCTGACGCTGCGCGAGACGGGCCGCGACCGATCCGGTGAAGAACTGTCGGATCGTCTCACCGAGGCCCGGCCTGCGCGTGCCGACGACGATGAGGCGGGCATCCAGCCGGTTCGCGAGCTGCTTGATCGCGAGCGCGGGATCTCCCACGAGCTGACGGGCGGTCCAGATCAGGTTCGCGTCGGCGAGCGCCGACTCTGCGGCGGCCTGCACCTCGGCGAACTCGGCCTCGCCGACCTCGAGATTGATGTCGATGGGCGCGGAGTGCACGTAACCGTCCGGATCCTCGTAGGTGACGAAGCGCGTCACATCCACGTGCACCACGACCAGGGGTGCCTCCAGGAGCGTGGCGAACCGGATCGCCTCGTGGATGACCCGCGGCGACTGTGAGGGCTGTAGAGCCACGATGACCGCCCCCCGGAGGCGCTCATTCTGGGCGGCGATGTCGTCCTGTGAATCGGTGGGTTCGGTCATGTGGATCACTCCCTTTCGGGGCTGCGATACGGCCGGTGCCGACTGCGTACATGATATTGTGAATGCTACTCTTACCGGCCCGAGCGCCGGTGTCATGAATGCCGCGGACGCTTTTGGTCCGCGGCTCAACTGGTGAGGGGGTCTCGCGCATGGGGCGTGGCCGTCAGAAGGCGAAGCACACCAAGATCGCGCGCGAACTCAAGGCGTACAGCCCTGATGTCAACTACGCGGCGCTGGAGCGTGAACTCTCCCACCCGAACGACGATGACGACATCTACGTCGACAAGTGGGCCGATCAGTACGCCGACGAGGACGAGGTCGAGGTCGAGCGCGCCTGAGCTCTCGGCGGCGAGACTCGCACGGCTCTCGGTGATACCGCCGACAGGCTCGGGTCACGACGCTTTTGCGCGCCGTATCCGCCGCTGCGCGATCCTCCGCGCACGCCGCCACCGCCGTGAGCGCCACCATGACCAGAAGCGCATGAGCTGACGCTTGGTGTAGTCCGAAAGGCGCTTGGCCCAGTGGAACTCCGTGCTCAGCACCGCCAGCCCCAGGAAGATCGTCAACCACCCAGGCCCCGGCGTCACCAGCATGATGATGCCCGCGAGTACGATCACGCCGCCCACCAGGGCTATGAAGACCCGATAGAGGAAGTTCAGGTGGCGATTGCGGTCAACCCGCTCCCGGACACCGCGCAGCCAGACCCGCAGCGGATGCTCGGGGTTCTCGCCGACGGCGATCTCGCGAACGAGTTCCTGCTCCAGGCCGGATGCCGCGTCGGGCAGATCCTCGTTCATGCCGACATCCTCGCGGTCGAGCCCGGGATCTGGCTGAGTGTCATCTCCCCCGCCCTCACCAGGTGCCATGGCGACGCTCCCACTCGTCTTCGACCGTGTGCGGCCGGGCTGAGACCAGACCCGCGGGGATCGTCACCACCAGCACGACGACGAGCACGAGCAGCGGCACGGTCCACCCTCCGGTCGTTTCGCGCAGGACCCCCATGAGGAACGGGAACACCGCCGAGACCGCGTAGCCGATGCTCTGCACGAAGCCCGAGAGCGCGACGGCAGACTCATGATCCCTGGCGCGGATGCTGATGAGCACGAGCGATAGCGGAAAGAGGATGCCGAAGAAGCCGAGCAGGATCGTCCACAGCAGCGGAGCGGCGCCTGGGGCGAGGATCAGGCCCGCAAGCCCCGCGAGCGTCGTCGCGGTGGACAGCAGGAAGAGGGACGGAGCGGCCCCGAACCTCACGACGAGCACGGGCGTCAGCAGTGACGCGGGCAGCCCCAGCATCGCGAACAGCGAGAGCAGCGCACCGGCCTGGGCGGGACTGGCCCCCGCATGCTCGATGAGGATCAGCGGCAGCCACGCGAAGCCGACGTAGGCGATGATCGCCGAGGCCCCGAATACCGCCGTGATCGCCCACGCCATCGGCAGCGTCCCCAGCCGCCGGTAGAACTGGGGCGAGGGCGCCCTGGGCAAGGGCGCAGCCTCGGCATCCGGGCGGGGCATCCGCGTGCGCACCAGCAGGACGATCCACGGCACGAGTGCCACTGCGGCAAAGACGCCCCAGACCGAGACCGAGAACCGCCAACTCGTCGCATCCGCCAGCGGCACCGCGAACAGCGGCGGCAGGAACGTCGAGACCGCCAGCATCGTCGTGTACAGCGTCATGAGCGTCCCGAGCCGGTCGGGGAAGTACTTGTTCACCAGCGGCGGCAGCACGACGTTGCCGATCGCCACCCCGGCGAAGATCAGCGTGGTCACCAGCAGCAGGGTGAGCGCGTCAGGCACGATCCCGCGCGCGAAGAGCCCGACCGCGATGACGACCAGCGCGAACGCGGTGACCCTCTCGATCCCGAATCGTGCCGTCAGTGCGGGGGTGAGAACCCCGAAGACGGCGAAGCACACGGGCGGTGCCGTGCCGATGAGTCCCACGACCACGGCGGGCAGCGCGAAGTCGGCGGCGATGTGATCGAGCAGTGGCGAGAGCGAGGCGACGGCCGTCCGCAGCGAGAACGCCAGCAGCACGATGCCCGCAAGAGCAAGGGCGCGCCCGCGCCACAGCGGCCGCGCATCCGTCATGAGGACTGGCTTCCTTCCACCCAGGCGAGATACTCCTCAGTGACCGTGCCGGTGACATAGCGGCCGTCGAAGCAGCTCATGTCGAGGTCCTCGACATCGGGCGAGCCCTCGAGGATCGCGGCCTTCAGGTCCTCGACCTCCTGGTAGACGAGATAATCGCAGCCGAGCTCCGCGGCGATCTCGGGGATCGTACGTCCGTAGGCGACCAGCTCGTGCCGGGAGGGCATGTTGATCCCGTAGACGTGCGGGTGCCGGATCGGGGGCGCTGCTGAGGCGAAGGTGACGGATGCGGCCCCGGCATCCCGCGCCATCTGGATGATCTCCTTCGAGGTCGTGCCGCGCACGATCGAGTCGTCGATCAGCAGCACGTTCTTGCCCTTGAACTCGCTGGACATGGCGTTGAGCTTCTGCCGCACGCTCTTCTTGCGCACGGCCTGCCCGGGCATGATGAAGGTGCGTCCCACGTAGCGGTTCTTGTAGAACCCCTCGCGGTATTCGATCCCGAGCTTGCGGGCGACCTGCATAGCCGCGGGCCGCGAGGACTCCGGGATCGGCATCACGACGTCGACCACGCCGGGAGGCGTGTGCCGGGCGATCGTGTCGGCCAGGCGCTCGCCCATGCGCAGGCGCGCCTCGTACACCGAGATGCCGTTCATGATCGAGTCGGGACGGGCGAGGTAGACGTACTCGAAGGCGCAGGGCACGAGCTGCGGCTTCTGCGCGCACTGGCGTGTGTGCAGATGGCCGTCGAGATCGATGAAGACGGCCTCGCCCGGTTCGACATCGCGAACGACCTCGAAGCCCGCGTTCTCGAGCACGAGAGACTCGGAGGCCACGATCCATTCGTAACCGCCGGTCCCTGAGCCGGTCGAAGGGTCTGCGTGGCGCGTGCCCAGGATGAGCGGACGGATCCCGAAGGGGTCGCGGAAGGCGAGGAGGCCATAGCCGGCGATCAGTGCGATGGCGGCATAGGATCCCTCCACGCGTTCGTGCAGGCTCGCCACGGCCTGGAAGACCTGCTCGGGATCCAGTTCCAGCCCCGAGATCGAGGCCTGCAGCTCGTTGGCGAGCACGTTCACGAGCAGCTCGGTGTCGGAGCTCGTATTCAGGTGCCGGCGGTCCTTGCGGAACAGCTCGTCGGTCAGCTCGCGGGTGTTGGTGAGATTGCCGTTGTGCACCAGCACGATGCCGTAGGGGGCGTTGACGTAGAAGGGCTGGGCCTCCTCCTCGCTGGATGCGGTGCCGCGCGTGGCGTAGCGGACGTGACCCAGGCCGATGGTGCCTAGCAGCGCCCGCATGTCTCGGGTGCGGAAGGCCTCGCGGACCTGACCCTCGGCCTTCTTCAGGTGAAAGACGCCGTTCGGCTCGGCCGTGGCGATCCCCGTGGAGTCCTGGCCGCGGTGCTGCAGCAGCAGCAGAGAGTCGTAGATCTCCTGGTTGACGGCATTCTGCCCCACCATGCCGACGATGCCGCACATAGCCGCCGCCTCCCTCTAACCCAGACCGTCGTCGTAGGTGCCGACCAGACGCACCGCACCACCGTCGACGCCCTTGGTGCCTTCCTCGAAGTCACCATCCGGTCGCACGCCGGTGCGCACGACGGCGACCTGCCAGGCGTCGATCCCGGCGGCGGTGAGGTCCGCGACGACGGCGGATGCCGTCTCCTCTGCCACCACGGCGAGAAAGCCGATGCCGAGGTTCCAGGTGCCCTCGGTGGCCTCGAGCCGGGTACCGCTGAGGTCTGCGAGCACGCGGAAGACCGGCGGCGGCGACCAGGTGGCGCGCTCGAGGTCCGCCCACGATCCTCGCGGCAGCACGCGGGCGAGGTTGGCCGCGATCCCGCCGCCGGTGACGTGGCTGAAAGCGTGGATCGCCTCGGTCCCGTGCGTGTCGATGAGCGCCAGCAGAGGCTGCGCATAGAGCCGGGTCGGGGTGAGCATCGCCTCGCCCCATGACGCGCCGAAGTCAGCGGCGTGCTCGGAGTACGAGATGCCGGCCCGCGCGAGGATGTGCCGCACCAGCGAGAAGCCGTTGGAATGCAGTCCGCTCGAGGCGAGGGCGAGCACCGCGTCTCCGTCACGGACCCGTTCAGGTCCCAGCACGCGGCGTGCCTCGACGACCCCGGTGGCGGCCCCCGCCACGTCGTAGTCGTCCGGGCCGAGGAGCCCCGGATGCTCGGCGGTCTCCCCGCCGACGAGGGCGGTGCCGGTGAGGGTGCACGCCTCGGCGATCCCCCGGACGATATCGGCGATCCGCTCGGGCACGACCTTTCCGCAGGCGATGTAGTCGGTCATGAACAGCGGACGGGCGCCGACCACGACGATGTCGTCGACGACCATGCCGACCAGGTCGTGGCCGATGGTGTCGTGCTTGTCGATCGCCTGCGCGATGGCGACCTTTGTGCCCACGCCGTCGGTCGAAGTCGCCAGCAACGGCGTGTCATAGGCTCGCAGCGCCGAGGCGTCGAAAAGCCCCGCGAAGCCGCCCCCGCCGCCGCGTACCTCGGGTCCGTGAGTGCGCTGCACCGCCGCCTTCATGAGCTCGACGGCCAGGTCCCCCGCGGCGGTGTCGACACCGGCGTCGGCGTAGGGATCGGTCGGCGAAGGCACCCCCTCAGCCTACCGTCGCGGACCCGCGCCACTCATCCCTCAGATCGCGGAACCGCATGGGCCTCCTTCGCCGGCCGGATCCGGAACCACGCCCACACCGCGAAGGCCAGCAGCGCGAAGACGCCGAAGATGATCAGGAGCGTCACGGGCGGTGCATTCAGGTCAGACCACTGCTGCGGCAGCGGCAGGATGACGAGGGCGAAGACGACGGCGAGCACGAAGTAGGTCACCAGCCACAGCCACCGCGACCAGGTCCACACGGTGAGTCCGTCGAGGAAGGTGAGCGGCAGCAGCAGCACGACGAGGGTGGCCAGGGACTTGATCGTGATCGTCGAGAAGACCTCCTGGGTGAGCAGGATCCCGAAACCCGGCTCGGCGACCGCGATCGGCGTGACGAGGCTGTAGCCCACCCACGAGGCGAGCCCCAGCGCAGTGACCATCGCGGTCGTCACGAGCACGAGCTTGCCCTCACGAGCGGTGCCGAGGTGGCGGGCAAGGCTCGCACCGAGCCAGACGCCGAGGATGATGCCGGGCTCGAGGCCCAGCAGACGCGTGGCGAGCACACCCGCGATCAGCAGCAGGATGCCACCCGGGCGCACGGCGTAGCTCCAGTCCACCGACCACCGCTTCTTGGCGAAGGCACCGGTCGCCCAGCCACGCAGGAGCCCGAGGGCCGCGACGCAGATCACCAGGGCGATCGTGAGTCGCAAGGAGGCTTCATTGAAGCCATAGTCGGGATCCGTGAAGCCGAGCAGCACGGCCGAGAGCAGCAGCAGACCGCCCGTGACAGTCCACCGCAGCGGCCGTGATCGTGCCATCGCCTCGCCGAAGCGTCGTTGCGAGGAGACCACGGGATCGAGCCAGCCGAAGGCGCGCGCGTAGTTGCGGCGCAGGGTCGAGTCCAGCAGCCGCGAGGGCAGCGCGACGAGCAGGATGAGCAGGAGGGCGATGCCGCCCGCAGTGCCGAGTGCCACGGCACCGAAGTCAGCCTGGGGGATCGTGCGCAGGGACGAGCCGAGCACGGTCGGATCGTCCCATCCCGGACGCGTGGCGCCGGGCTCGGGCACCGCCGCAGGCGGGGCGGCGACCGGGGGTGCGGGAGTCGCTGACGGCGCGGGTTCGGGCGTCGGCTCGGTCTCGACGGGCTCGGGTTCGGGCTCCGGGGTCGTCTCGGTCGGAGCTGCCGGCGTGGATGGCGGGGGCGGAGGTGGAGGCGGGGGCGGAGGCGGCACGGTCGAGTCGACCGAGAGGGCGACAACGCCGCCATCGGTCGAGCCGGTGGACGAGAGAGACTGGACGACGCCGAGCGTGTACGAACCGTCGGGCGGCACCGAGGCGAAGGTGCACGACCAGGTGCCATCGGTCGCCGGGGTGGTCGCGCAGGACTGGATGCTCGGATCCCCCAGCGAGTAGGGGTTCGCGAAGAGGTCCACCGTGACGACGACGGCCTCCTCGGTGTAGTAAGTGCCGGTCCCGGTGACGGTGAGGCCTCCGGCGAGGGCATCGGCATCCCGTTGGACCAGACCGCCCGAGTTGTCGATCGTCGGGGTCGGCAGCGTGGTGTGCAGCTCGAAGGAGCCGGAGACGTTCTTGGTCCCCTGGAACACGTCGAAGGTGTGCGCTCCGGAAGCGGTGATGGCGGGGCCGCTGCACGACCACGGGTCGCCCGGGTCTGCGGGCGGCCCCTCGGCGCACCACCCGCCGCCGTCGATGTCGACGAAGATCGAGTCCCCCGCATCCGCTGTGCCGCGTGCCCCGTCGAGCGACCCGTAGACGATCCCTCCGTTCACGGGGAACTCGAGCACGAGCGGTGCCCCTTCGAGCGTGAACGAGACGGTGTACTCGACCCCGTTCTGGAAGAGACGCAGGGTCTGCGATCCGCCGCTCAGCCCGGAGATGTCGCACTGCCAGTCCCAGGTGCCCGCCGAGAAGGGGATCACGCACAGATCGGCCGGGTTCGAGTTCATCCGGATCGTGATGTCGAAGGGCTCGTCGGAGGTCCCGAACGCCGTGAAGGAGTTGCCGGGGACCGTCGAGCCCGAGGCCGGGTAGTCGATCACGGGCGGGTCGGCCGCCGCGGGCGGGGCGTCCGCGATGAGGAGCACACCGCCGAGCGTGACGAGGGCGACGGCGAGGACGGCGGCGCTCGCGCGACGCCACGCGCGAGCGGGAGATGGGGTCATGGTCGGTCCTCGGCAGTGAGGGATGCCGAGGCGGCCCCGGGCCGCCCGATCATCCGTGCCGTGTCATCGTAGCGCTGCCCGGCATGGCCGGGCTAGAGGGCGCGTGGCGAGGGCAGCCGATCCCTGAGCCTGTCGAAGGGGCCGGCTGCGCGGACGCCTCGACAGGCTCGGCGACCTCAGTCGTCCGATCCGGCATCCGGATGCTCATCCACGACGGTGATGCGCTCACGATCCACACGCACGACCCGGTCATGGCGGCGGGCGAACCGCTCCAGCAGGATCGCCACGAGCGCGCCGACCGCGATGCCGATGGGCACGAGATAGAGCAGCGCGAAGCCGAGAACCTGACCGGTGGAGTACGCCACGCCCGTCGCCGAGCGCCCCCCCTCGCCGAGCAGGGTCAGGACGAGCGCGACGAGCGCCCCCAGAATCGCACCCAGCCCCATGAAGACGCTGTACCGTGGCACGCGCCGCACAGTGGCTGTGGTCGTCTCGCGGGTCTTCTCAGGCTCCATGCCTCCATTGTCCCACTGCCCGGCGAGCCCCACTCCCACCCGGCGATGGCGGCCGGATGGGAGTCGTGCGATTCAGCGCCGGATCAGGCGTCGGCCTTGGCGCTCCGGCGACGGGCGATGACCACGCCCCCGGCGATCAGCGCCGCGAGCACGAGGCCGCCGGCGATCCAGGGCCAGACCGGAGCGGAGTCCTCGGTCGCGCCGGGCTCCTCCTGCCCCTCGCCGCCCGGCTCTCCCGTGGACACGCCGCAGTCCGCACCCACGGGAATCACGGCCGAGACCGGGTCGAGCGCCTCGCCCGCGGGGTAGGTCCCGAAGGCTGCCGCTCCCGCCGCGGTCAGCGTCGCGGGCAGCGCGTCGAGCGTGAGCACCCCGTTCACCGGCGCGATGCCGGCGAGCGAGAACTCCGCGAAGCGGACGCTCTTGGCGTCGACATCCTCGCCGCCCTGAGTCTCACCCGCGACGTCGAAGACGAGGTATCCCGTGTCGCCGGCGAGCTCGATGCGGGCGTTCGTGAGCGTGGTGTCGAGTGCGCCTTCGTGGCCGTGGAAGCGCAGCGTGCCGCCGAACTCGACCAGGCCGGTTCCGGTGCCCGCGGAGAAGGATCCCGTGCCGCCTGTCCAGACGAAGTCGGGGTAGCTGTACTCGATGCCGTCGAGCTCCCATCCACCCTTGGCGATGCTCTCGATGTAGACGCGGAAAGCCTCACGGAAGCCCCATCTCAGGGTCGCCCCGGTGACCGAGCACTCGCCGACCGACTGCAGCGGCGCGCTGCGGTCGAGCGCGAACACGAGGCCGTGCGCGACCGAGCCCTGCAGCGTCAGCGTGTGCTCGCCGTTCGCGAGGTCCGCCGGAAGGTACCCGGTCCAGGTGGCCACGCCGTTGGCGTTCGCCTTGACCGTGCCCAGCAGCACGGGGGTCGAGTACACGACGACGTCGATGCCCTCCTCGTCCGGCTGGAAGCCGGAGCCCGTGATGGTGAACGGCTGCCCGGACTGGAGTGCGGCGAGGTCCGCGTCGGTGATCTCGATCCCCGTGGTCGCCGGGGGCTCCGAGGGCAGTTCGCCATCCGGAGTCGTCGCACTCGCCACCGTCCCGGTCGACCCGGCCGGTGCCGCCGCGGGCGATCCGATCGTGAAGGTGAGCGGGTTCAGCGAGGTCGCGAAGCCCTCGAGGATCTGGTCCCGGCCCGCCGCGGTGAGCGAGGCGGGGACGGCGGTGTAGGTGACCGCGCCGTTGCTCGCCGTGGTCTTGGCACCGCCCGCGAGGTTGAGCGTCGCGAACGTCACGCGCGATCCGCCGCTGGCGAAGGAGAGCGTCGCGGCGCTGGCCGAGGTGATCGTGATCCGCGGGTTGCTCATCGTGACATCGAGCACGCCGCCGTGACCGGTGAAGCGCACAGATCCGGTGTAGGGGATCGTGCCCAGACCGGTGTCGAAGTCGTAGGTGCTGCCGGATCCCTGGCCCCACTGGAACTGCCCGCCCGAGCGCGTCGCGCCCCCGGAGACGATGATCTCGCCGTGGGCGATGCTCGTGATGTACCCGGTGAAGTCGGACGAGATCGCCCAGCGCAGCGAACCGCCCGCGGGAGCGGTCGGCGTCGTCGGAACGGTCGGCTCCTCCGGCTCCTCGGGCTCGGTGGTCACCGCCTCGAAGCTGAGCGGCGTGAACGTCTCGAAGGGCGCGTAGACGGCACCGCCCCCGGCATAGGTGTAGATGCCGTAGTTGCCCTCCAGTTCGGACAGATCCGCGACGTTGAAGGTCAGCTCGTAGGAGCCGTCCACCGGCAGGATGAAACCGCCGTTGCCCGCGTTGATGCTGCCGCCGAACTGCGCGGCGTGCACGCCCCAGCGCTGCGCCAGGTTCCCCGCGGTCGGGCGCGTGCCGCTCTCGGACGGCGCCCACAGAGCCGGCCACTTGCCGAACACCACGTACACGCCACCGAAGTTGCCCGCACCCACCGGTGCCCGCGTCGCGTCCGTCGCCGGAGGATTGGCCAGGAAGTCCGTCAGCTTCACCGTGATCGTCTCGCCCTCGGGGTCGAGTCCCGTGGTCTTGGAGACCTCGACCGCCGGAGAGCCCGTGAAGGTCAGCGGTGTGAAGGTCTCGAAGGGCGCGTAAGTCGCACCCCCGCCCGCATAGGTGTAGATGCCGTAGTTGCCATCGAGCAGAGACGAGTCCGACACCGTGAAGGTCAGCTCGGCCGTGCCGTCGGCGGGCAGGATGAAACCGCCGTTGCCCGCGTTGATGCTGCCGCCGAACTGCGCGGCGTGCACGCCCCAGCGTTGGGCCAGGTTCCCGGCGGTGGGGCGCGTGCCGCTCTCGGACGGTGCCCACAGAGTCGGCCACTTGCCGAAGACGACGTACACGCCGCCGAAGTTGCCCGCCCCCACGGGTGCCCGTGTGGCATCGGTTGCCGGGGGGTCCGGCAGGAAGTCGGTCAGGGTCACCGTGATGGTCTCGCCCTCGGGGTTCAGCCCCGTGTTCTTCGACACGTGCACCGACGGCGGACCGGCGAAGGCGAGAGACGTGAAGGTCTCGAAGGGCGCGTAGGTGGCGCCCCCGCCGGCGTAGGTGTAGATGCCGTAGTTGCCCGACAGTGCGGAGGAGTCCGACACCGTGAAGGTGAGCTCGAAAGATCCGTCCTCAGGAAGGACGAACCCGCCGTTGCCCGCGTTGATGCTGCCGCCGAACTGCGCGGCGTGCACGCCCCAGCGCTGCGCCAGGTTCCCCGCGGTCGGGCGCGTGCCGCTCTCGGACGGCGCCCACAGAGTCGGCCACTTCGCGAACACCACGTAGACGCCGCCGAAGTTGCCCGCACCGACCGGTGCCCGTGTGGCATCCGTCGCCGGAGGATTCGCCACGAATCCCGTGCCCGTCACCGTGATCGTCTCGCCCTCGCCGTTCAGGCCTCGCACCTTAGAGACCACGACCGAGGGTGCAGACGGCCCGCCGTCCTCGTCGAGCGTGCCGAAGGCCGTGAAGGCACCCAAGCCGTCGAGGCTGTCCGCGACATCGGTCTCGCCCCCGTCCTCGCCCTCGTCGAATCCGGTCTCATCGGTCTCGGCTTCGTCGGATCCCGTCTCATCGGCATTCGCCTCGTCGCCGCCGACCTCAGAAGTCGTCGCGTCGCCGTCGCCGTCATCGGCCATGGCGGGCACCGCCACGAAAGCTCCGGCGAGGATCAGGAACAGGGCGGCGAGCGCTGCGACCAGAGCGCGGCCTCTGTGCGATAGGGGGACGGATGCTGCTGTGATGCTCACGGTGCTCTCCCTGGGCCGCACGGGCGCGAGCGCCTCGCCGGCGCCTCGATGCGATCGGATGACAAGGAATGGGCTTATTGGTTAGGCTTAGCTAACCTCGCCTTCCACGACGCTAGCCGAGAAGGCAGCCGTCGTCAAGTATTAGGTTAGCCTTACCTTATGCGCCGCTCGTTCCTCCCGCTCCTTGCCGCCGTCGCGCTCGCCGCCACCGGCTGCACCGGCGTCGCCGCAGCGCAGAACCCGATCCCGGCCGCGTACTGCCCTGGCACCGACATCCGGCTGGCCGACCTACCGCTGACCGACGTGCGGACCGCTACCGGCGGCTCCACCGCGTGCCTGCCCCACGACCCGATCCGGCCGGTCGCCGACACGACGGCCCCGACCCTGCCCGTGATCGTCACCGACAGCGAGGGTCGCACCGTGGAGATCACCGACGTCAGCAGGATCCTTCCCGTCGACATCTCGGGCACGATCGCCACCACGGTCTTCGCCCTGGGCCTCGGCGACAACGTCGTCGGCCGCGACTCGTCGACCGGATTCGCGGGCACCGAGCACCTGCCCGTCGTCACCAAGAGCGGGCACACCCTCAACGCCGAGGCGATCCTGGAACTCGCCCCCACCGTGCTGCTGACCGACACGACGATCGGTCCGAAAGAAGTGCGCCAGCAGCTGAGGGACGCCGGGATCGCCGTGGTCGTCGTCTCGGACGACCACCGGCTCGACAACATCGGCGACCTCATCGCCGAGGTGGCCACGGCCCTCGGTGTGCCCGAGCGCGGCGCGGCGCTCGTGGCTCAGGTCGAGGCGGACCTCGCTGCCGCCCTCACCGAGATCACCGAGGTCGCCCCCGCGGCCGAAGCCGACCGCCCCCGGATGCTGTTCCTCTACGTGCGCGGCAACGCCAACATCTACTACATCTTCGGTCGCGATTCGGGTGCCGATTCGCTCATCCAGGCGCTCGGCGGCATCGACGTGGCCTCTGAGATCGGCTGGGAGGGCATGAGGCCGATGACGGCCGAGGCGCTCGTGGCCGCCCAGCCCGAGGTACTCGTGATGATGACCGACGGGCTCGCGTCGGTCGGCGGGATCGATGGTCTCATCGCGCAGATCCCCGCCATCGCCCAGACGCCCGCGGGTGCGAACCGGCGCGTCATCGACATGGCCGACACCGACATCCTGAGCTTCGGCCCGCGCTCTGCCGAGATCGTCCGCGCACTCGCTCGCGCCCTGTACGCGCCGACGGCGGGCGAGCGGACCGAATGACCGCCGAGTCTGTCATGCCCGTTCCCCCCCGGCGATCCGGGTCGGCCTTCGCGCTCGTCGTGACCGGGCTCGTGATCGCCCTGGTGGTGACCTGCGTGATCTCGCTCGGCAGCGGGCAGTACGCGCTTTCGCCCTCGCAGATCATCGGGATCCTGCTGCACGCGATCGGGATCGACACCCCCTGGGCACCAGAGGTCGCGACGGATGCGGGCGTCATCCTGAACATCCGCTTGCCGCGTCTCGTGCTGGGACTGCTCGTGGGGGCCGCTCTCGCCGTCTCGGGCGTGCTCATGCAGGCCATTTTCGGCAACCCGCTGGCCGACGCGGGCGTGGTCGGCGTCTCTTCCGGCGCGGCACTCGGAGCCGCGACGAGTCTCACGTTCGGGCTCTCCGCGCTCGGTCTGTGGACGACACCCCTCCTCGCCTTCGCGGGCGGCCTCATCGCCGTTCTCGCGGTCTACTTCATCAGCCGCTCGGGCGGGCGCACCGAGGTGGTGACCCTGTTGCTCACCGGCATCGCGATCAACGCCATCGCCGGCGCGGGGCTGGCGTTCCTGACCTTCCTCGGCACGACCTCGACCCGCGAGCAGATCGTGTTCTGGCAGCTCGGCTCGCTCAACGGCGCTCTCTGGCCGAACATCGCGATGGTCGCCCCTCTCGTCGCAATCGGCACGATCGTGGCGCTCGTGGTCGCGGGGCGGCTGGATCTCTTCTCACTCGGCGAGCGCACCGCCCGCCACCTGGGAGTGCGCGTCGAGCTGCTGCGCGTGGTCGTCATCGTCACGGTCGCCCTGCTCGTCTGCGCCGCCGTCGCCTTCGCCGGGATCATCGGCTTCGTGGGGCTCGTCATCCCGCACCTCATGCGCATGATTCTCGGGCCGGCGCACCTGCCGCTGGTGATCGCTTCCGCGGTCGGCGGCGCGCTGCTCATCGCGGTCGCCGACCTCGTGGCTCGTACGGCGGTGCCGATGGCCGACATGCCGATCGGCATGATCACCTCGCTCGTGGGCGGGCCGTTCTTCCTGTGGCTGCTCGTGCGCACGCGCCGCCAGGCAGGGGGCTGGGCATGAGCCTGTTGAGCGCCGAGGGCGTCACCGTGCGTCCCGTGCCGGGCGGCCGCGCGATCCTCGAGGATGCCTCGATCCAGGTGCGCCCGAGCGAAGTGCACGCACTCGTCGGCCCGAACGGTGCGGGCAAATCGACCCTGTTCGGGGTGCTCGCGGGCGACCTCACGCCCGAGTCGGGTTCGGTGAGTCTGGATGGGATGCCGCTGGCCGGCATCCGTCCTCGCGACCTCGCCCGACGACGCGCGGTGCTGCTGCAGCAGAACACCGTCTCGTTCTCGTTCACCGTCGAGCAGGTCGTCCGGATGGGGCGGGCGCCCTGGGCGCGGACCCCGCAGGAGGCGGATGACGACGCGGTCGTCGAGGAGGCGATGGCCGCAACCGAGGTGCTGGGGCTCGCGTCGCGTGCGGTGTCGTCGCTGTCGGGCGGGGAGCGGGCGCGCGTGGCTCTCGCGCGAGTGCTCGCGCAGGGCGTGGGCGTACTGCTGCTCGATGAGCCGACCGCGGCGCTGGACCTGAGGCACCACGAGGATGTCATGCGCCTCGCGCGCGAGCGCGCCCGTTCCGGGGCAACCGTGGCCATCGTGCTGCACGACCTGAACGCCGCCCTCGCGCACGCCGACCGGGTGACGCTACTCTCACGAGGACGGCTCGTGGCATCCGGGACACCGGCCGAGGTGCTCACCGCGGAGCGCATCGAGGACGTCTACGGGCAGCCGGTCGAGGTGTTCCCGCATCCGGGGACAGGCGTGTCGCTGGTGGTCCCGCGGCGCTGAGGGCCTCTCTTCACCCCTGACCGCCCCTGGCCACCCCTCGATCGAAGAGTGAAGGGATTGGAGCTTCGCTGCACAGAGCAGCAAGGGTCAGGGACGCAGAGGCAGCAGCGCCGAGAGGTCGGCGCGGATACCGGATGCCCGGATGCGGCCGGCGGCTTCGGCATCCGCCCACGACTCGGCTCCCGTCGCCAGGGCGATCCAGGTCGCGGCATCCAGCTCGACCACGTTGGGGGGCGTGCCCCGCGTGTGCCGGGGGCCCTGCACGACCTGCGCAGCACCGAAGGGGGGCACGCGCACCTCCACGCTGCTGCCCGGTGCTTTCTCGGCGAGCAGCTGCAGCAGGTAGCGCACGGCCGTGGCTGTGTGCGTCCGTGCGGCATCCCCCGCCGCCACCGCCGCGAGCGCCCCGCGGCCCTCATCGGTGTCGATCCTGCGCGCAGCCATGCCACCAGGCTACGCCCCCGATCCCATACCCCTCGAGACTACAAAAAGCAGAAGCCGGGCATTGCTACCCACTCTTCAGCGAGGAATGCCCGGCTCGACCTCAGTGTACCGCCGTGATCGTTGCGGAGGCCGACTAGGCTCGAAGAGCATGTACGAGTCCCCCACTATCGCCGGTGCCCGAGGCGAGCTGATCGCCGCCGCGCGCGACGACGCCGTCTGGAGGCACGATTACCCGCGCGTCGGCGAGCGCGCGCATCCCGCCGCGGTACTCATGCTGTTCGGGCGGCTCGACGCCATCCCCGCTCGCAGCGACGAGGCGACCGTCGCGGCCGACCTCGACGTGCTGCTGCAGCGTCGGGCGGCGAGTCTCTCCTCGCATCCCGGCCAGGTGTCCTTTCCCGGGGGCCGCAGCGAGCCGGAAGACGCGGATGCGGCAGCGACGGCCCTGCGCGAAGCGCGCGAAGAAACGGGGCTGGATCCCGACGGGGTCGAGATCCTCGCGACCCTTCCCGCGCTGCCGCTCGCGGTCAGCAACCACCTCGTCACCCCGGTGCTGGGCTGGTGGCGCTCGCCGACGCGCGTCGCCGCGGTCGACCACGCCGAGACGGTGGAAGTGTTCCGAGTGCCGGTCGGGCAGCTGCTCGATCCCGGGACCCGCTTCACCGCGGTGCTGCGGCGCGGATCGATCACCCACCGCGGCCCGGCGTTCGATCTGGACGGCACGATCGTGTGGGGCTTCACGGCAATCCTGCTGAACGGCATCTTCGATGCGGCGGGATGGACACTGCCCTGGGATGCCGGACGCGAGCGGCCGATCACGCTCTGAGACCCGCGGGTAGGCTGGCCGCATGAAGATCCTCGTCCTCGGCTCCGGTGCTCGTGAGCACGCGATCATCCTCTCCCTGCATCAGGAAGACCAGAAGCACGACCTCTTCGCCGCACCCGGCAATGCGGGGATCGCCGAGATCGCCACTCTCGTCGACCTCGCCCCGCAGGACGGCGTCGCCGTGGCATCCTTCGCGAACGAGCAGGGGATCGACCTCGTCGTGATCGGCCCTGAAGCGCCCCTGGTCGCGGGCGTCGCCGACGTGCTCCGCGAGCGCGGCATCCCGACCTTCGGCCCGGGGAGGGCCGCGGCACAGCTCGAGGGTTCGAAGGCCTTTGCCAAGCGGATCATGACGGCGGCGGGCGTGCCGACCGGGCAGGCCGTGCGTGCGGCAACCCTCGCCGAGGTCGACCAGGCGCTGGATGCGCTTGGCGCTCCGTACGTGGTCAAGGCCGACGGGCTCGCCGCGGGCAAGGGCGTGCTCGTGACCGGCGACCGCGCCGCTGCTCTCGCTCACGCCGAGCAGTACCTGGCCTCGGGTGCCGTGCTCGTGGAAGAGTTCCTCGCAGGCCCCGAAGTGTCGCTGTTCTTCCTCAGCGATGGAGACGCGGTGCGGGCGCTCAGCCCGGCGCAAGACTACAAGCGCGTTCACGACGGCGACGTAGGCCCGAACACGGGCGGGATGGGTGCGTACTCGCCCCTGCCGTGGCTGGCGGGGCGCTTCGGCAGCGAGGAGGCCTTCGTCGCCGAGGTCACCGAGCGGGTGGCGCTCCCGGTCATCCGGCAGCTGGATGCCGAGGGCACGCCCTTCATCGGCCTGCTCTACGCGGGCCTGGTGCTGACGGATGCCGGCGTGAAGGTGATCGAGTTCAACGCCCGCTTCGGCGATCCCGAGACGCAGGTCGTGCTGCCGCGATTGCGCACCCCCCTGTCGCGGCTGCTGCTCGCGGCCGCCTCCGGGCACCTCGAAGACATCGACACCGTGGAGTTCGCGGATGACGTCGCGGTGACGGTCGTCCTCGCGAGCGAGGGATACCCCGAGTCGCCGATGACGGGACATCTTGTGCACGGGCTCGACGCCGCACGATCCGTCGAGGGCGTCACGATCGTGCACGCCGCGACGGGCGCTCCGGATGCCCCCGGCGGTGCCCCCGTGTCCACGGGCGGCCGGGTGCTGAATGTCGTCGCCATGGCCTCGGACTTCGCCACGGCGCGGGCGCGCGCCTACGAGGCGCTCGACCGGATCGACCTGGCCGGCGCCCACTTCCGCCGCGACATCGCCGCTACGGTGGTGGAGTAGAACTCAGCGGCCGAAGCCGGTCTCGTAGCCGAACTCGGTGAGAGTCCTGGCGAGTCGGCCACGCACGCACCCCCCGCGAAGGCTGACGCCCGCGCAAACTAGGCGTGCGGAATCGGTCGGCCCTCGGCGTTGCCGTGAGCGCGAGTGCGGGGGATGCTGGAAGGACGCTGCCCGCTTCCCGCGCGCTCGCGTCACAGGAGGAACCGTGAGCATCACCATCGAGAGCAACCTCGTCGGCGGCCGTTTCACCGCCGAGGCGGCTGGCGAGCCTATCGAGGTGCGAAACCCTGCCAACGACGAGATCGTCGGCATCGTCCCCGCGATGGACGCGGCCGATGTGGATACGGTGCTGAGCGCCGCCGTCGCGGGCGCGGAGACCTGGAAGGGCACGAATCAGATCGAGCGAGGGCGTGTACTGCTGGAAGCCGCGCGCCTCATCCGCGAGGAGGCGGAGTCGCTGCGCGACCTGATCGTCCGTGAGATGGGAAAGACGACCGCCGAGGCAACCGGCGAGGTCGGCAAGACGGCGGAGTTCTTCGAGTACTACGGCGGCATGGGCCGCAGCCCCTTCGGGCAGATGCTCCCCGACGCCCGGCCCGGCACCTTCGCCCTGCAGGTGCACGAGCCTGTGGGCGTCGTGCTGCTGATCACCCCATGGAACGACCCCCTGCTGACCCCGGCACGGAAAATGGCCCCTGCATTGATCGCGGGCAACGCGGTTGTGATCAAGCCGGCGACCGAGACGCCGCTGATCGTGCTGCGCCTGGCGGCGATCCTGCACCGCGCGGGTCTTCCCGCGGGCGTGCTCGGGACTGTCACCGGGCGCGGCTCGCACATCGGAGACGCGTTGGTGACCGATCCGCGGCTGGCGGCGGTGTCGTTCACCGGCTCGACCTCGGTGGGCCTGGACGTGCAGCGCAAGCTCGCCGGAACCGGCGTGCGGGTGCAGACCGAGATGGGCGGCAAGAATGCCGCGGTCGTGCTTGCCGACGCCGACCTCGACCTCGCCGTCTCGGTCGTCATGGCCGGTGCCTTCGGTCAGGCTGGGCAGCGCTGCACCGCAACCAGCCGGCTCATCGTGGAGCGCCCGGCAGCAGCCGCTCTGCGCACGCGGATCGCGGCTGCCGTCGAGGCGCTCCGGGTCGGCCCCGGGGATGCCCCCGATACCACCGTGAGTCCGGTCGTCAGTCGTGCCGCGCAAAGCGACATCCGCTCACGCATCGACGCGGGCGTATCCGAGGGGGCCACGATCCTCGCCACCGCGCCGCTGGAGGACGGGCTCGCCGAACGCGGAGCCTTCGTGCCGCCGACGCTCGTGGCCCTGGATTCCGGGAACAGCCTGTGGCGCGAAGAGGTCTTCGGTCCGGTGCTCGGCATGCTCGAGGTCGACTCCCTCGAAGAGGCGATCGCCGCGGTAAACGACTCCTCCTACGGCCTGTCCAGCGCGGTGTTCACGAAGAGCCTGGATGCCGCCTTCCGCTTCGTCGAGGCCGTCGAAACGGGACAGGTGTCGGTGAATCAACCCACCAGCGGATGGGACATCCATCAGCCCTTCGGCGGCTTCAAGGACTCCGGCTCCGCGTTCAAGGAGCAGGGCACGGCGGCGCTGTCCTTCTACACCCGGATCAAGACGGCCGCGATCAGGACCCAGGGATGACGACGACCGGGATCATCGGCGGCGGCATCGTCGGCATCGCTCTTGCCCGTGCGCTCAGCGCCCGAGGCGACGAGGTCACGGTGCTCGAGAAGGAGGACCGCCTGGCAGCGCACCAGACCGGGCACAACTCGGGTGTCGTGCACGCCGGGCTCTACTACCAGCCGGGGTCGCTCAAGGCGACGCTGTGCGCGGCGGGCCGTGCGCAGATCCGCGAGTTCTGCCAGGAGAAGCAGCTGCCCTTCCGCGATGTCGGAAAGCTCGTGGTCGCGGTGGACGAGTCCGAGCTCCCTGCCCTCGCCGAGATCGAGCGGCGCTCGGTCGAGAACCGCGTCCCGGAGCTCGTCCGCATCGACGACCTGCAGCGACTGCGCGAGATCGAACCCCACGTCGCGGGGATCGCTGCGGTGCACTCCCCGCGCACGGCGGCGGTGGACTACACGAAGATCACCGAGGCGATGGCGCAGGAGGTCCGCACCAGCGGGGGCACGATCCGGCTCGGCCACGAGGTCACCGGCATCCGCAGCGAGAACGGCCGGGTCCGCGTGCTGACTCCGGCCTCCGATGACCTCTTCGACCGGCTCATCGTCTGCGCGGGCCTGCAGTCCGATGTCGTTGCCCGGCTCGTGGGAGCAGACCCCTCCCCGAAGATCCTGCCCTTCCGCGGGGAGTACTGGGAGCTCGCGCCGGACCGCACGGATCTGGTGCGCGGAATGATCTACCCGGTCCCCGATCCCCGGTTCCCCTTTCTCGGGGTGCACTTCACGCGCGGCGTCTACGACTCCGTGCACGTCGGACCGAACGCCGTTCCGGCTCTCGCCCGCGAGGGCTACAGCTGGGGCCGGATCTCGGTGCGCGACACCTGGGAGTCGTTGCGCTGGCCGGGTGCGTGGCCGCTCGCGAAACAGCACTGGCGCATGGGCATCGACGAGGTCAGCGCTTCACTCATCAAAACGCGCTACTTCAAGAAGGCGCGGCGCTTCGTACCCGAGCTGCGGATGTCCGACCTCGCACACAAAGGCGCTGCCGGCGTGCGGGCTCAGGCCTGGGGCCGGGCGGGTGAGTTGCTGGACGACTTCGCTGTCGACCGGGTGGGGCCGGTGACGCTGCTGCGCAATGCCCCCTCTCCCGCCGCGACGAGTTCGATCGCCATCGCCGAGTACGTCATCGAGCACTATCTGAGCAATACGGCTGGGTAGGGTCGAAGCATGAGGATCGTCGCGCTCTACGGGACCGAATCCGGTCGCGCCGAGGCGGTCGCGCTCGGGATCGCCAAGGCGCTTGCGGAGCACGATGTCGAGGTCGCGAACATGGCAGATGTCGCCACGGACGTCTTCGAGCCCGGTCCGCTCTACCTCATCGCCTGCGCAACGCACGGCGGGGGTGAGCTGCCTGGCTTCGCTCAGTTCCTGCACGACGATCTGCAGGACCTCGCCCCGGATCTCACGGGCGTGGTCTATGCGATGTTCGGCCTCGGTGACACCTCGTACGACGAGAAGTTCAACCGGGGCTCGAAGCAGTTCGACGAGCTGCTCGCCGCACTCGGCGCGCACCGCGTCGGCCCCTTCGGTGAGCACGACGAGATCTCCCGGCAGGACCACGTGACTCTCGGCGTCGACTGGGCGAGAGAGGTGATCGCCGGGCTCGGCATGGAGGAGCCGCACCCGCGCGACGCCGACGCCGACGCATGAGCGAGGCGGAGAATACCCGGCGGATGCTCTGGCGCTTCGCGCCGATGATCTACGGTCCGACGATCCTGTTCGGTCTGGGCGAGGGCGCCTTCCTGCCGATGCTGCCGGTGATCGCGGCATCCCTGGGTGCCGACCTCTCGCAGGCGGCGCTGGTAGCAGCTGTGATCGTCGTGGCACGGATGCTCGGCAACATCCCCGCCGGCTGGGCGGTGAGCCGCATCGGCGAACGCTGGACGATGGCACTCGCCGCCGTCACCGCTCTTATCGGCATCGGCGGCGTGCTGCTGGCTCGGGATCTGACAGCGCTGTGCATCTCGGTCTTCGCGATCGGGCTCTGTGTCGCCGCCTTCGGGCTCGCCCGTCACGCCTTCATGACCACCCGTGTGCCCCTCGCCTTCCGCGGACGGGCGCTGTCGGTGCTCGGCGGTTCCTTCCGGCTGGGGATGTTCGCCGGGCCCTTTGTCGCGGCCGCCCTCATCGCCTGGACGGGCGAGAGCCTCACCGCCGCATGGTTCTTCGGCGTGTGCCTGATCGGACTCATCCTGCTGGTGAGCATCGCGCGCGACCCCGAGGAGGAGCTGGCAGCGGCCGGGAGCCTGCCGGCCGCGGGGCGTGTCCCCGCGGCCGAGCACGACCAGCGCGCGGCGGACGGAGTCCTTCGGACCATGTGGCGCAGCCGCGGGATCCTGCTGCGGCTCGGACTCTCGACGGCGACTCTGTCCGGGATGCGTCAGGCGCGGGTGTATCTGCTGCCGCTGTGGGGCGTCTCGCTGGGCATGGATGCGCAGGCGATCTCGCTGGTCGTCGGGATCACCGGGGCACTGGAGTTCGCGCTGTTCTACTCCAGCGGTCAGATCATGGACCGCTGGGGTCGTCTGTGGGCCTGCGTTCCCGCGATGCTCCTGATGGGCGCGGCGTTCCTCGGCCTCGCCTTCACGCATGACCTCGACCATGCCGAGACGTGGTTCCTGGTGGGCGCGGTCGTCGTGGGCATCGGCAACGGCGTCTCCAGCGGCATCCTGATGACCCTGGGTGCCGATGTCGCGCCTCCGTCGAACCCCGCGCCGTTCCTGGGATCGTGGCGCATTCTCAGCGACGCGGGCGGGGCTGCCGTGCCGCTGCTGATCACGGCCATCACGGCGATCGTGTCGCTCTCCTTCGCCACCGCGGTGATCGGCGCGATCGGGCTGGTCGGAGCCGTCGGGTTCGCCGTCTACGTCCCCCGCTACGTGCCGCGGCGAGAACCTGCCTAGACATCACACCTACGCGATCGCCGTTGCCACCACCACCTCGGTGGCAGCGGTGGTGAGCCCCTTCAGCCCCCAGCGCAGCACCTCGACGGCCGGACCGGTGTTGTGCTCGGCGAGCGCTTCGCGAGAAGACCACTGCTCGACGATCACGATCGTGCCATCATCGGCCAGCAGCGGACGATACTGCTCGCAGCCATCCTCCGCGAGGATGCCCGGGAGCGCCGTCATAACGGCCGACTGCGCCTGCTCCAGGTGCTTCGGATCCGGATGGATCGTGGCGACCACGGTCACGCTCACGCCTCGTTCCCCCAGACCATCGTCGCGAAGGTCTCGACGTGCTCGAGCTTGCGGCGCTGCTCCTCGATGGTGAGCTTGGCAGGGAAGTAGTGCACGGGGTGGAAGGGCCGGTTCGGCAACAGCGCGATGCTGTCGTACTGGTGCTGTTCGACCACCTCGTCCAGGCGCGCCATCACGGTGCCGATGTCCTCGAGCTCGGGGTTCTCGGCATCCACGATCCCGATGCCGATCTGCTTCTCGTTCGGAACGAGGGGCGGAAGACTCTGTGCGACCGCGGCGTCGTTGTGGTACGGGAAGATGAACTTGTCGAAGTCGCTCGCGAAGATCCTCTCAGCACGGGCGGTGTCGACCGTGCCATCGAGGTTGTCGCCCCAGCCGATCGTCAGTGCCACCTTCTGATCCTCGTCCTTCTCCAGTCCGCTGACCGCAGCGTTGTCGATCTGCAGCGCATCCTCGAAGCTCAGCTGCTCACCGCCCCGCCCGACGAGGTACGCCGAGTAGTCCGGGTTGTCGATCTGCACGACCTTCACACCCACCTCGAACAGCAGCTCCAGCTCGTCTCGCAGCATCTCGGCGATGGCATCGCCGAGCGCAGCCGCCCCGGGGTAGGCCCGGTAGATGTCGTCGGTGTAGGTCTGCGCGGCGATGTGCGAGGGCGAGGGCAGCACGACCTTGACCGGGAAGCCGGTGCTCTCGAGCAGAAAGCGCGCGTCATCGAGCGCGATGGGCTTGCGCTGCTTGAGGGGGCCGGTGACCCGCCAGCGGCCCAGGCCATCGGGGAGCATGGCATCCGGGACACGCTCGAAGCCGCTGATCGAGTGCAGCAGAGGGCTCCGGTAGTCGCCGTTGCGGAAGCCTCCGTCGGTCAGGCACGAGAGCGTGAGGTGCCGCTGGTAGGCGACGAACTCGACGATCGCGTCGTCCTCGATCGCGCGCAGCTCCGCCTCGTCGATCTCGCCGGCGCGACGCTTCGCGCGCGCGTCCTGAATGGACTGCGGGCGGACGTTGTTGCCATGGTTGTCGATCCGGTATGCGAAGAGATTGGCCATCTTCGGCCCCTTTCAGTCTTTCCCGGCGGAGGCGGCGGCCTCACGCGCACCGGCCCATTCCGCGATATCGGTCTCGTAGCCGAGCTCGGCAAGGATCGCCTGGGCGATGTCCTCATCCTCGCCCGGGGTGCCTCCGGAGACGCCGACGCCGCCGACGAACTCACCATCGCGCTTGAGCGTCACTCCCCCTCCGGTGGCGACGATGGGGAACTGGCCCATGTCGCCGACCTTGCTGAAGAACACCGGGTCGCTGGTCGACCACCCCTTCAGCATCCCGCTGTGGCGTTGCATCACGGCGGAGGTGTAGGCCTTCGACAGCGCGATCAGCGGTGTCATGGGGCGTGCCCCGTCGAAGCGGCGGATGCTCACGATGAACCCGCCCGAGTCGACGACCGCGATCGACATTCCCTTGCCGATGCGCTTCGCCTCGCGTTCGGCGATCCGCATGATCGCCTCGGCCTCGTCCTGCATGACGTTCTTTGACATTCTGATCTCCTTTTCGGTCGAGTCACCCTGCGCGGCGCGCAAGGGCGTCGACAAGCTTCTTCACGGCGGTGTTGAACAGATCCGGGCGCTCCCAGTACATCGAGTGCGGGGCACCCGGCACGATTTCCAGGAGCGAGCCGGGCAGCAGCTCGTGCGCACGTGTCACGGTGGCGGGGCTGAGCACGGCATCCCTTTCTCCGGCGAGGAACGCGATCCCGAAACCGGCGGCTTCGAGATCGGGGATCGTCGGCCCGTCGGTGGCAAGGTTGCGCAGATCCTGCATCCGGGCCGTGTTGAACGTTCCCATCTGGGTGAACAGGAACGTCTTGGCCGGCTCCTCGGCACGGAACTGCTTCGTGAGCAGCCGGTCGATGACGGGAAGCTTCTCCGCCTCGGCGCGGTCGGCGGCGACCAGTGGCGTGACCTCCGGTGAGTCGATCCCGCCGAGCGAGTGCGCAAGGATCACGCCGCGGATCCGGTCCGGCACGCACAGGGCGGCCTTGAGGGCCGCCGAGGCTCCGATCGACTGGCCGACGAGGACCGCGTCGCGCAGATCCTCCGTTTCGAGCACGGCGACGATGTCACCCGGGAAGTGCCGGCTGTCGAAGGTCTCATCCGGGTCGGAGTTGCCGAAGCCGCGGAGGTCCAGCGTGACCACCGTGTGCGCATCGCGCAGTGCGACGACCTGCTGCCACCAGGCGGCGTGGTGACCGCCGGAGCCGTGCACGAAGACGATCGGCGAGCCTTCGCCGTGCCGCTCGTAGTAGATACGCGTGCCGTCGTTGTCGACGATGGGCATGGGTGTGCCTCCTCAGGACTCGCCGTGCGCGGATCAGGCCGGGCGCTTGCCGTGGTACACGAGCTCGATCATGGTGTGATCGGGATCGTGGATGTAGCAGAACTTGGAGTTGTTCTCCGGGCGCTCGACCGGGCGCGTGTGCCGGATGCCGAGGCTCGTGAGGTGGTCGAGGAAGGCATCCCAGTCCTCCACCTCCATCGCGAAGTGGTAGGGGGCCATGCGGTCCATATCCTCCACGGGGGTGAAGTGCAGGTCGAAGCGTCCCTTCGTCATCAGCACCACGCGCGTGTTGCTCTTGGGCATGACGCGCTTGAGGCCGAAGACCTTGCTGTACCACTCGACGGTTCGATCGATGTTCGTCGTCGGGAAGTTGACATGGTGGATGTATCTGGGCTCGACGCTGCGGCCCTGCTCGTCGAAACGGGGTTCAGGCAGCGTGAATCCGACCTCTACGTCGGTCGGGGCTTTTGTTTTTTCCGTTGTGCTCATCAGAGCGTCCTTTCTTCCGCCGCGCCGGCGGGCTCGCCGACGACGCGATTGCTCAGGGTTCCGATCCCGGTGATCTCGATATCGATGACGTCGCCGACATCCATCGACGTCTTGCCGTCCGCCCCCATCCACAGCACGTCCCCGGGGTGGAGCGTGATGTACTTCGTCATCTCGACGATGAAGTCATAGGGATCGAAGATCATGTCGCCGGTGGCGAAGCGCAGATCGATCTCGCCGTTGCGGCGCACGGTCGTCGTCGACTGGAGGGGGTCGACCTCCGTCTCGATCCACGGCCCCATCGGCTTGAAGGTGTCGGCGTTCTTCGCCCGCCAGAAGGTGCGATCCGCGTGCTGCCACTCCCGGGCGCTCACGTCGTTGCCGATCGTCCACCCGAACACGGCGTCCCTCGCCTCTTCTCGGGTGGCATGCTTGATCGCGCGCCCGATCACCGCGACCACCTCGGGCTCGGTCTCAAAGCGCCCCTGGACATCGGCAGGCTTGAGGATCACAGAGCCGTGTCCGGTCAGGGCGCTCTGCGCCCGGTATCCGACCTCGGGGGCAGGCCCGACCTGCACGGGATCGTAGCCCAGCTCCTCATGGTGCCGGTTGTGCGCACGATAGTTGAATCCGGCGGCATAGAAGGTGCGGGGCATCACGGGCGGCAGGAAAGTCACCTCGGCGAGAGAGTGCTCCCGGCGCGTGCGCGTGTGCAGGCCGAAAAGCGGGCCGTCGAGTTCCACGATGTGGTCGCCTTCGACAAGTCCGAGGAACTCACGCGGAGTCGCCGCCTCAGCACCCTGCCCGAGCGCGCATCTCGCATATCGCATCGTCGTGATGTCCCGTCTCAGCGCAGCCGGTGCGAGACGCGCTTGGTGATGAGATAGGCCTGCACGCCCTCGGGACCGGATTCGCGGCCGAGGCCGCTCTCCTTCACGCCGCCGGAGGGTGCCTCGGTGACCGAGCCGCCGCAGTGGTTGATCGAGAGGATGCCGGCCTCGAAGCCGCGGACGAGGATGTCGGCGGTCGATGCGGATTCGGTGAAGCCGTAGGCGGCGAGGCCGAAGGGCAGCGCGTTCGCGATCCGCATCGCCTCGTCGAGGTCGGTGAAGGTCGTGATCGGGGCGATCGGCCCGAAGGGCTCCTCGACCATGACCTCGGCATCCAGCGGCACGTCGGTGAGGATCGTGGGTGCGTAGTAGCAGCCGGCCTCGCCGATCCGCTCGCCGCCGAAGGCGACCTTCGCGCCGTGCGCGACCGCGTCGCGCACGAAGTGCTCGGTCGCCTCGACGCGCTTGTCGTTGATGAGGGCTCCCAGAGTCGTCGCCTCGTCGAGCGGGTCGCCGACGACCAGGGCCGCTGCCTGTCGGACCATCTCGGCGGTGAACTCCTCGACGATGCTCTCGTGCACGAGGAAGCGACTCGGCGAGGTGCACACCTGCCCGGCGTTCGCCCATTTCGCCGCCGAGGCGCGCTGGGCGGCCTGGATCGGGTCGGCGTCCGCGGCGACGATGACCGGGGCGTGCCCCCCGAGTTCCATGATCGTCGGCTTCATGAGAGCAGCGGCCCGCGCGTTGAGCTCCTTGCCCACCGGGACCGATCCGGTGAAGGCGATCAGGCGGGTGATCGGCGAGTCGATGAGCCGTTCGGCGGTCTCGGCGCCGCGTCCGAAGACGACATTGAGCACGCCCGCGGGAAGCCCGGCGTCGTGGAAGGCCTCGGCGAGCGCACAGGCCGTGGCCGGCACCTCTTGAGACGCCTTGATGACCAGGGCGCACCCGGCGGCGATTGCCGCGGACATCTTGCGCATAGGGGATCCGGCGGGGAAGTTCCACGGGACGATGGCCCCGACCACCCCGACGGGCTCGTAGCGCACGGTGAGCGAGGTGTCGACATCGGTGGGGATGATTCGGCCGTAGAGGCGACGCGTCTCCTGCGCGCACCACTCCAGCGTCCCCGAGACGCGCATGACCTCCATCGTGGCGTCCTTGACCGGCTTGCCCTGCTCGATCGCCATCAGACGGCCGATCTCGGGTGCACGCTCGCGCAGCAGCCGCACGGTGTTCATCAGGATACGGCTCTTGTCGAATGCTGAGGTGTCACGCCAGCCCGGGAAGGCGCGCTCCGCCGCGACGAGCGCCTCGTCGATGTCGGACGCCTCCGCTCGGGCAACGTGCCCGACGACCTCACCCGTGGCGGGGTTCAGGACCTCGAAGCTCCGCCCCGCCGCGCCCTCGCGCCACTGGCCGTCGATGTACAGCCCGAGGCGCGCCGTGGCATAGATCTCGGCGGCGGTGCTCGAGGCTTGTGCGGTCATTGCCATGTCAGTGCCGATCCTTCTGAGGTGTTCTCGATGCGGTTGTCGCGGTTGGTCTCCAGGACCCAGATGTGATGCGGCGGCGTCTCCTCGTGCACATTCGGCCCGTAGCTGTCGTCGACGCGATCCATGTCGGCCGCATACTCGACCCGGCCGCCGGCGGGGCAGTGGATGAAGCGGAAGACGTTCGAGCCGACGGTGTGCCGACCGAGCCGACGCGCCTCGCGCCATCCCTTCTCGATCATGTGGTTGCCGCCCTCGATGACGTCGTCGAAGCCGGAGACCTCGTACGAGGTGTGGTTCGTCCCCGCGCGGTCTGGGCGGTGGCAGAGCAGGAAGTTGTGCTGATCGTCGTCGCCCTCGACCTGCATGAACACGCCCATGGGCTTGACGATGTCGGTCGCGCGGAAGTTCAGGCGGTCGAGGTAGAAGTCGACGGCTTTCTCGCGGCCCTCTTTCGGGATGTTGAGGGCGACGTGGCAGATGCGGATCGGGCGGATGTCGCGGATCGGCTCGTGCGCCTCGTTCCAGCGCTCGACGCGGCCGGAGCTGTTGTAGCGGCGGGGGTTGTAGTTCAGGTGGACGGGATCGGTGACGGCGAAGGCGATCCCGAAGCCCGTCTCGTCCACGGTGTGCGCGACGCCGTTCTCGTCGATGACCACCTCGCGGTCGCCGCGGAGATCGGCGATCAGGGCGTCGAGCGCAGCCTGCGAGTCGACGCCCCACACGACCTCGCGGATGCCGGAGCCCTCCTCGACCGACGCGGGCAGCGCGGGGTCGTCGATCGGGCGGAGCACGAGCTCCTGTCCGACCTGCGTGGTCAGCACGACGCGATCGGGCGAGGACTCGGCGAGCGTCAGGCCGAAGTCCACGAAGAACCGTGAGCACTCCTCGAGGTCCTCGACCCCGTAGGTGACGGATTCGATGCGTTCGATAGACATGGCAGGCGTCGCCTTTCAGCGGAGATGAGGAGAGTCTGCACCGGCCAGGGCCAGAGCGGGAGCGTCCAGGGGGAAGGATTTCATTGCGCGATCTGCACTGAGCCGGGAGCGGATGCCGGCGAGCACCTCGGTGACCTCGGTGAGGGCGTCCTCGCCGCCGGGTCCGGCATTCCATGCGCCGGCGATGTGCGAGGCCCACGAGGCGCGCAGGCGCATGATGTTCTCATCCGCGAGCGGCGTCGAATCGATCCGGATGGCGCGGCCGTCGCGGTCATCGCGCCGTGAGATCAGGTAGCCGCGATGGCGCAGTTCGCGCAGCGCGGTGCTGACGTTGGTGCGCTGCAGCCCCGCGCCGTCGGCGATGTCGGATGCCGTGCAGCCGGGGTGGTTGTGCACGTAGCGCATGACCTGGCCCTGGGTCGGAGTCAGCGGGAGCACGGGGGTGGTCTGCGTCGCGCGCAGCTGGATCTCGCGCGCGATGTCGACGATCAGCTCGGCGAGCGCGGTGAAGCCGGGGTCGTCCACCGCTTCTCGGGTGATGTCGCTCATTCGGGCCTCCTTGACCATTTGATTATCGAATCATAATCATTGAGTCTGGGGAATCCCTTCAGCTGAACGACTGCGAATCCTGAGCATGCGCAGCGCGCACGCCTGCTGGCCCCGTCCCCGCACGCGCCCGAAGATAATCGGAGACACGGACGAAGAGAAGGACGCCATGGATCATGTCGACACGGAAGTCCTGATCGTCGGAGCGGGGCTGGCCGGGGCCAGCGCGGCCGTGATGCTCGCCCGCCACGGCATCGGCACGATGATGATCAGCCGCGCGCCCTGGGTCGCCGACTCGCCCCGCGCGCACATCGTCAACCAGCGCACGATGGAGGTCATGCGCGCCCTCGGGCTCGAAGAGGCCTGCGAGGCGGCGGCCACGCCCGGCCACCAGATGGCCAATCACGTCATGATGACCTCGGTCACCGGAGTCGAGTTCGGGCGGTTGTGGACCTGGGGCAACGACCCCGAACGAGCCGGCGAATACGCGCACAGCCCGGGCCGGGGATGCGATCTTCCGCAAGACCGGTTCGAGCCGATCCTTGTCGGCGAGGCGATGCGTCGCGGGGTCGTCACCCGCTTCCGCACCGAGTTCCTGGGACTGGATCAGGACGAGGGCGGCGTCACCACGTCCCTGCGCGACAGGGTCACCGGGTATGAGTACACGGTCCGCTCGCGATACGTGATCGGTGCCGATGGCGGGCAGAGCCCGGTCGCCGACGCCATCGGGCTGCCGCTGACCGGAACAGCCGGTGTCGCCCCGGCACTCAACGTGCGCTTCCGGGCTGATCTGTCCCGGTACCTCGCCCACCGACCCGGCTCGATCTTCTGGATCCTCCAGCCCGGCCGGGAAGGAGCGATCGGCAACGCGATGCTGCGCATGGTCCGACCCTGGTACGAGTGGATCGTCGGTTTCCTGCACCTCGGCGAGCGCGTGACGACGATGAGCGAGGAGGAGCTCGTCGCCGCAGTCCGGGAGATCCTCGAGGACGACGCGATCGACATCGAGATCCTGGGGATGCACCCCTGGCGCATCAACGATGTCGTCGCCGAGCGCTACAGCGAGGGCCGGGTCTTCTGCGCCGGGGACGCGGTGCACCGGCATCCGCCGATGAACGGACTCGGCGGCAACACCTGCATCCAGGACGCCTTCAACCTTGCTTGGAAACTCGCCGCCGTCCTGCGCTGGCGGGCAGACCCCGCGCTGCTGGCCAGCTACAGCGAGGAACGCCAGCCCATCGGCCGGCACGTCGTCGAGCGCGCGATGGCCGGCTGGCATCAGAATCCCGAGGTCGTGCGCGCGCTCGGCATCGATCCGAAGGAACCCGCTGCGGTGCGACAGAGCCAGTTCGAGGTGCTGTTCGAGGAATCGGATGCCGGTGAGGCGCGACGGGCGGCGTTCGAGGCGGCGAAGCGCTCCAAGGTCTGGTCGTATCATGCGCACGGCACGGAGATGAATCAGCACTACGCCTCCGCCGCCGTGATCGGCGACGGCACCCCGCGGCCGGACATCGACGAGCTGCGCTTCCACCCCACCAGCCGCCCCGGTGCCCGCGTTCCGCACGCCTGGGTCGGGCGAGGGGGAGGGACGATCTCCACGCTCGACCTGTGCGAACCGGAGCGGTTCACACTCCTGGCCCGGGCGAGAGGCTCCGCGTGGATCGAGGCCGCCGACAGCATCGGCCGATCGAGCGCCATCCCCCTCGCCGCCTTCCGCATCGGCCTCGGCGGCGGGATCGCCGACCTGTACGGCGCGTGGGCAGACGCGTCGGAGATCGAAGAGACCGGATGCCTGCTCGTGCGGCCCGACCAGCACGTGGCCTGGCGATGCCGGGGCCTGCCGGAGGATCCCGAGGCCGCACTGCGCGAGGCGCTGGTCGCCATCGGCTTCGCCGAGGCGGCGCGCTGAGCCGGCTCAGGAAGCCGGGGCCGCCCTCCCGTGGGTGCGGAACCAGGTCGTCATGAAGTCGAGGAAGACCTTGACCCGCTCGGGGGTCTGACCGCCCGGCCCATGCACCACGTACAGGGCGCGCGCCGGAGGCTGGTGCTGCGGGAGGATCTCGACGAGCTCGCCCGACTCCAGCCGCGCCTCGGCCGGGCGCCGCGGGATCAGTGCGATGCCGCAGCCCTGCTCGAGGAGCTTCTCGATCACGAGGTAGGAGTTGGACACGACCGTGGCGCTCTGCACCTTGTAGTGCATCGAATCCTCGCCCTGGCCCAGGCGCCAGACGGGATCGTTCGGATGCAGGATGCAGTCGTGCTCGGCCAGATCCGCCAGGGTCTGCGGCGCTCCCCGGCGCTTGATGTAGTCGGCCGAGGCCGCCAGGATGAACGGCAGCTCGGACACCCGCCGGATGAGCACATTGGAGTCGCGCAGGTCCCGGGTGTGGAAGGCGACGTCGTAGCCGCGGTCGAGGAAGTCGTAGTTGCGGTCGGACATGCCACCGAGCTCGAACCGCATCGTGATCCTCGGGTGCTCGCGCACGAAAGCGGCGATGGCGTCGCCGACGTCCAGCGTCCCGATCCACTTCGGGCAGATGACCGAGAGAGTCCCCTCGGGCAGGTCCCGCGAGTGCGAGAGAGCGCTGTCCTCCTCCTCGATCTCGTTCAGGATGCGGGCGGCGAACTCGGCATAGCGCTGACCCGCGTCGGTCAGGCTCACCGAGCGGGCCGTGCGGTTGACCAGCCGCACGCCGACCTGGCGCTCCAGGTCGGCGACATGACGGGAGACGAGGGATCCGGAGATCGCGAGCTCGCGCGCGGCTGCGCTGAAGCTGGAGGACTTCGCGACGGTCACGAACGTCCTCATCACGATGAGTCGATCCACGGGCTCTGCCTCCTCGCAGTGCTCAGCTCACAGGGTCGATCCAGTCTATGCCTCGGGCATCACCGACCGGCAGGGGGCTGATCCCGCGAAGCCTGCGCCTCGGGCAGGGGCACCGCCGGGATGCAGGCGCACACGATGAGAAGCGCGACGCCGATGACGATCAGTGTGAGGAAGACGGCGATCCCCCCGGCCTGAACCGCCCCGGCATCCCCGGAGCCACCCTGGGCGGCGATGACGCCGTTCGCGATCGCGCCGAGCACCGCGACGCCGATCGCCGACCCGATCGAGCGGAACAGGGAGTTGACGCCCGAGACGACCCCACGCTGGCGCATCTCGACGAAGGACTGTGAGGCGATGAGGGCCGGATTGGCGACGAATCCCAGGCCGAAGCCGACGATCAGACACGCGATCGCGATCCAGACGACGCTCGGAGCGAGAGCAATGAAGGCGAGGGCTCCGGCCCCCACCAGGACGATCGCAGCCCCGATCATCATGGTGATGCGGAAGCCCAGGCGGAAGTAGAGGGCTCCCGCCCACGCCCCGCTGAAGGTCCACCCGACCGAGAGCGAAGCAACCGTGAGCCCGGCAACGATGGGGGGCGCGTGCACCACGGCCTCCAGGAACGTGGGCGTGAACGAAACAACGCCCAGAAGCACGATGCCCACCCCGAGAGAGGCAAGCGACGCCGTGCGATGCAACCGGTCGCGCAGCACCCACGGCGGCAGCACGGGGTCCGCTGCCCGACGCTCCACGAGTGCGAAGATGACGAGCAGAGTGACCCCGCCGCCGAAGGTGACGGCGGTCTGCCAGGACGGCCACGGCCAGGCATGCCCGCTCTGCAGGATCCCCAGTACGAGCAGCACCAAAGCAGCCACGAGCAGTACCGCGCCGCCGTAGTCGATCCGACTCCGGTGGCGCTCGAAGGCCGGGCGGTAGCTCCGCCACAGCAGCAGGATGGCGGTCAGCGCCAAGGGGATGCTGATGAGGAAGATCCAGCGCCAGGAGACCAGCTGCGACAGGAGCCCTCCCATGGTCGGACCCATCACCGCGGCGATCCCCCAGACGCTGGAAAGATATGCCTGCGCCTGCGCACGCTCGCGCATCGTGTAGATGTCGCTCGCGATCGTGAGCGACACCGGCAGCACCGCGCCCGCGCCAATCCCCTGCAGCGCACGCGCGAGGATCAGGCTCGGCATGCTCCACGCCATGGCGCAGAACACGCAGCCGACCACGAAGATGCCGATCCCGGTGAACAGGACGGGCCGGCGACCGAAGGTGTCGGCGAGTTTCGCGTAGACGGGCACCGTGGCGGCCTGTGCGAGCAGGCTTGCCGAGAACAGCCAGGGAAACAGTTCGAAGTCGCCGAGATCCCGGACGATCGTCGGCACCGCCGTCGCGACGATCGTGGAGTCCATGGCCACGATGAAGATCGACAGCATCAGGGCGAGCAGGATCGGTCCGCGCTCCGAGCGCAATCCCACCCCGCTCATCCGGCACTCCCGATCGGGAGGAATGCCTGGAGGACCCCGCACTCACGCACCGTCATGACCTGATCGTGCATCCGCGCCACTCCGTCTCATCGAGAGCGCGGAGCCGATCGAACCGACCCTTGCGCTTTATTTCAGATGTCTCATATGATGCCATATGACTGAGGTCCATGGCGGAGCCTCGGTCCCGAGGCGAAGGAGCCGACCATGTCATGGGAGTTCGTCAGTCTTCAGCAGGGCATCGATCAGGCAGGATCCGCTGTCCAGCTGCTCTGGAAGCCCGGAGCCCCGCCGTGGAAGCCCCCGATCGTCGATGACGAGTATGCGGGCTGGGCGGCCGAGCAGGCCGCGTGGCGCCAGACCGTCACGATCTCGGACCTCTCGTACCACATGTCCGACACGTTTCTGCGAGGCTCGGGCGCGGTGAAGCTGCTGAGCGATGTCAGCGCCAACAACCTCGAGAGTTTTGCCATCGGGCAGGCCAAGCAGTTCATCCCCGTCGCTGCAGACGGCAACATCATCACCGACGGCATCCTGTTGCGCGAGGGCGAGGAATCCTATGTGCTCAGCGGCGTCCCCGGAGCGCAGAACTGGGTCACCTACCACGCTGCCGCGGGCGGTTACGATGTCGAGTTCGAGATGGACGGCTCGATGGAGTTCCGCTTCGGCGAGCAGCCGCGCCTGTTCCGCCTGCAGGTGCAGGGGCCGGCGGCCCTCGACCTCGTCGCCAAGGCGTTCGGTGGGCCGATCCCCGAGACGAAGTTCTTCCACTCCACTCCCGTCTCGCTCGGCGGGCGCGAGTTCCGCGCGCTGCGGCACGGGATGGCCGGTCAACCCGGCTACGAATTCATCGGCCCCTATGAGCACCACGACGCCGTCAAGGAGGCGCTGCAGGCCGCGGGCGAGGGACTCGACCTCGTGCTGGTCGGCGCGCTGTCGTATGCCACGAACGGCATAGAGAGCGGATGGATCCCGACGCCCACCCCGGCGATCTACACCGACCCGAGCCTGGCCGACTACCGCCAAAAGCTCGGCGTGTTCACCTACGAGGGCCAGAACCCGCTCTACGGCAGCTTCTACTCCGACGACATCACCGACTACTACACCTCGCCCTGGGAGCTCGGCTACGGCCGCTCGATCTCCTTCGGTCACGACTTCATCGGCCGCGAGGCCCTGGAGCGGGCCAAGGATGAGCAGCGTCGCACCAAAGTCACGCTCGAGTTCGACCGGGATGACGTGCAGCGCGTGCTCGGTGACACGAATGCCTACCTCAACCACTATGGACGCAACCGCATCGAGGTCGATGGGCAGCTGATCGGCACGACCTTCCAGGCCGCCCGCATCGCTCCGGTGGGCACGGTGCTCGCGCTCTCGCTGATCGACCGCGACCACGCCGCGCCCGGCACCGCCGTCGAGGTGATCTGGGGTCAGCATCCGGGCCACGGGACGGCGCCCGACGCCGATCTCGGCTTCGAGCGCATCCGCGCCACGGTGCAGCCGGCGCCCTACAACGAGTACGCCCGCACGGGCTACCGGAAGGACTGAGCCGGTGACGGCCGGAACCGAGGAGCAGCGGGCAGAACTGGCGACGGCGACGAGGATCCTCGGCCGTCACGAGATGATCGGGATGTTCGGGCACGTGAGCCTGCTCACCGATGATCCCGAACGCTATCTGCTCAGCCCCGGCGCGGGCCGTCGCAAGGACACGTGCCGGCCCGAGCAGATCCTCGAACTGGGGCTCGATGACCGCTTCGAGTTCGGCCGACCGCTCGAGCTCTACATGCACGCCGAGATGCACCGAGCCCGACCCGACCTGCGCTCACTCGTGCATGTGCACTCCCCGAATCTCACGGCGCTGGCGGCGATGGCGGAGCCCTCGTCCGAGCTGCTGATGATCCACGCCGGATTCTGGCCGGAGAAGATCCCGCTATGGGAGCGGCCCGAGCTGATCACCGACCACGCCGCGGCCGCCGAGTTCGTCACCGAGATGGGCGATAGCGCACTGAGCCTGCTGCGCTGGCACGGGGCGGTGATCGTCGGTCGCACGGTGCGCGAGGCGGTCTTCCGCACGATTCTCGCCGAGTACCATGCCGGCATCCTGCTGGCATCCCTCGCCCACGGTGAGCCCCTCGCGCCCGTGACCGCTCCTCGCGACGAGCTCTACGCCCGCGTGCTGCCCGCCGCGACCCACGACCTGTTCTGGGGCTTCGAGAGCACCTACGTGCAGCTGGACGACTGAGGCTGCGGCGCCTCCTCGCTCCGCTCATCACTCAACGACCGGCTTGTGGACGTTTCGTCTCGCTGCGCTCGCTCAACGACCGAGTGATGGCCGGTCGTTGAGCGAGCGCAGCGAGACGAAACGACGCGTCTGGACGCACAGAGCGGTCTCACACGTCCGGGATCGTGCCCTCGGCGTGTGCGCGCGCGAAGGCGACGCGCTTGGCCCGACGCTCTTCGCGCCCGGCCGGATGATCATCGGAGGTCGCCCCCAGCAATCGCCGGGTGTAGGGGTGCTGCGGGTTCTCGAAGAGCTCGTGGGCTTCGGCGAGTTCCACGATCTCTCCGAGGCGCATCACCGCGATGTGATCGGAGAAGTGGCGAACCAGGCCCAGATCGTGCGCGATGAACAGGTAGCTGACGCCGGTGTCTGCCTGCAGCTCCGAGAGCAGCTCGATGATCTGACTGCGCGTGGAAAGGTCCAGCGCACTCACCGCCTCGTCGCAGACGACCAGCCGAGGCTTCAGAGCCAGGGCGCGCGCAATCGCCACGCGCTGCTGCTGGCCGCCGGAGAGCTCAGACGGGTAGCGCTCCAGGTGGCTGGGCAGCAGCCCCACCTGATCGAAGGCTTCGACCGCGCGGCGACGGCGCTCGGCGCGGTCCGTCACGCCATGGCGGCGCAGCGCCGCGGTGACGGCGAACGATGCGGGCTGACGGGGGTTCAGCGACATCGAGGGATCCTGGAACACCGCCTGCACCGCGCGCCGGTACCACAGTGGCGTGCGCCTGCCGAGCGTGGTGATGTCGACGCCGTCGAACATGATGGAGCCCGCCGCGGCATCCAGCAGCCGCAGGATCGCCCGCCCGGTGGTCGACTTGCCCGATCCCGACTCCCCGACGAGCCCCAGCGTCTCGCCGGCGCGGATGTCGAAGCTCACGCCCTGCACGACGGTCACCTTGTGCGGCCGGATCGAGAAGGGCCGGGGCGCGTCGTAGGCGATGGAGAGGTCGCGAACCGACAGCAACGGGCCGTGGGTGGCGCTTTCGGGAACGGCCGGTTCGGCAGCGACGGCGGAGGTCATGGCCGGGTCACCTCCTGGCTCGCGGGCCGGTCGGCCTTGCGACGCGGGCGCGGTGTGCGTGCGGCCAGGAGCCGCTGCGTGTACTCGTTCTGCGGGCTGTCGAAGAGCGCAGCGGCATCCTCGGTGACCTCGACGATCTCGCCCTTGTACATCACCGCCGCGCGATCGCAGGCCTCGGCGACGACGCCGAGGTCGTGCGTGATGATGAGGATGCCCATGCCGAACTCGTCGCGCAGGTCCAGCAGAAGGTCGAGCACCTGCGCCTGCGTCGTGACATCGAGCGCAGAGGTCGCCTCGTCGGCGATGAGCAGCTTCGGTCCGGCGGCGAGCGCGATCGCGATGGCGACGCGCTGGGCCATGCCGCCGGAGAACTGGTGCGGGTAGTCGTCCAGGCGCGTGGCGGCGTTGCGCACGCCCACCCTGTCGAGCAGTTCGGCGGCCCGGACGCGGGCCTGCTTGCGCGACATCGTGAAGTGCGCGCGCAGCGCCTCGCACAGCTGGTCACCGATCGTGTGGACGGGCGAGAGCGATGCCATCGGATCCTGGAAGACCGCCCCGAGCACCGTGCCCCGGATGTCGCGCAGCTCTTTCTCACGACGCCCGGTGATGTCCCGGCCGTCCAGCAGGATCGAACCGGATGCCACGCCGATCCCGGGCGCGAGCATGCCGAGGATCGCCCGCGCGGTCGTGGACTTCCCCGATCCCGATTCGCCGAGCAGGCCCACCACCTCGCCGCGGTCGACCGTGAGCGAGAGGTTCCGCACGAGCGGCACGGGCTCTCCCCGGCTGCGCAGTTCGACGGTGAGGTCCTTCACCTCGAGGATCCGCCCCGAGTCGGCGGACGCAGCCTCGTTCGCCAGCACCTGCGCCGGTGAGCGCTTGATCTTGAAGCGCTTGGGCTTCTCGCCCGAGAGCGCCTCGCTGATGCTGTCGCCGAGGATGTTGAAGGCGAGTACCGTGAGCATGATCGTGATGCCGGGCGGGAAGGCGAGGAAGGGCTGCACGGCCTGCTTGCCGGCGGCGACCCCCAGCAGGCCGCCCCAGGACGGCACGGAGGAGTCCAGGCCGATGCTGAGGAAGCTCAGTGCCGACTCGATGATGATCGCGGCACCCGTGAGGATCGCACCCTGGATGATGAGGGGTCCTGCGAGATTCGGGAGCACCTGCCGGGCGAGGATCGAGAACTCCCGCAGACCCGTCACTTTCGCAGCGTCGATGTAGAGCTTGGACCGCTCGGCAAGGGTGATGGCCCTCGCCATGCGCGCGAAGTTCATGGCGAAGATGAGGCCGACCGCGAGCATGATGGAGGGCAGCCCCCGGCCGAGGATCGCGATGACGGCGAAGGCGACGAGCATCCCCGGGAGGGCGTCGAAGATGTCGACGAAACGGGTGCCGAGCCGGTCCCACCACCCCCCGCGATAGCCGAGCAGCAGGCCGATCGGAACACCGATGAGCATGGCGACCAGCACCGATCCGAAGCCGATGGCCAGGGCGATCCGCGACCCGACGAGCAATCGGCTCAGCACGTCACGTCCGTTGTCATCGGTGCCCAGCCAGTGCTCGGCGGTGGGGCCGGACAGAATCAGATCGGGGACGAAGTTGTTCTGCAGGGGGTCGTGAGGCGCGAGCCAGTCCGCGTTGATGGCGCAGAAGACCACGAACAGCAGCCATGCCAGCGCGATGATCGCCAGCGGTTTGCGGGACAGGCGCCCGATGACCCGCCGTGCGCCGCTCGGCGACGGGGTCTTCGTCCTCCTGCCGGGCACCTTCATCACCGTCGTGTGCGGATTCTCCGCACCGAGGATGGGGGTTTCGCCGATGATGCTCATTGCGGCCGCGCTCTCGGGTTGACGATGCCGTACGCGATGTCGACGGCCATGTTGACCAGGATGACGATGACGCAGACGACCAGGGCCGCGCCCTGCACGACGGGGAAGTCCTTGCTGACCACGCTCGCCAGCAGCAGCGTGCCCAGGCCCGGGAAGGCGAAGACCCGTTCCATCACGAGGCTCGTGCCGAACAGGATCCCCACGGCCAGGGCCGAGGCGGCCAGAACCGGGACGAGTGCGTTCTTCAGCGCGTACTTCCAGATGATGCGCTTGCGCGAGACGCCGGCGGCGGTGAGCGTGTCGGCGTAGGGCGAGGCGAGGGCGCCCGCGACGGCAGTGCGCGTCTGCCGCGCGATGAGCGCGGATGCCCCGGCACCCAACGCGAGACAGGGAAGGATGAGGCCGCGCAGCCACCGGCCGGGATCATCCGTCGGCGGCACCCAGGCGATGACGGGTGCCCAGCCGAGTTCGATGACGAAGACCAGGACGAGGATCAAGCCGATCCAGAACTCCGGGACCGACTGCAGGAAAGAACTGAAAGCGGTGACGCCACGGTCGACGGGGCGCTGTGCGTGCGTTCCGGCGAGCACGCCGAGGCTGACGCCGAGAATGATCGCGACGATGAGCCCGCCGCCGACCAGCGACAGCGTCGCCGGGAGACGCTCCATGACCATGCCTGCCACCGGGCGACCGAAGAGGAGCGAGTTTCCGAGATCCCCGCGGATCGCGCCGGAGAACCATACGAAGAGCTGCTCGAACAGTGGCCGGTCCAGACCCAGTTGCTGTTCGACCCGGGCGATGTCCTCGGGGTTGGCGTTGTCGCCGAGGACCATGGCTGCCGCACTGCCCGGAACCAGATAGATCAGCAGGAAAACCAGCAACGAGACGATGAAGAGCTGTGGCACGACGAGGACGAGACGGGATCCGATCAGCTTGATCATCTCAGTATTCCCGTCTCGTCCATCGTCGTGCCATTATCGCCTGTGCCTCCTACCGGAGTGAAGCGTCAGTTCGCGGGACGAACCTTCCGGTAGTCGATCAGGTTGACCTCCCAGGCGCTCTGCGCCATCTGGACATCCTGAACAGTCGTGTTGTTGTACACGATCACCTGGTCGACCAGCATGTGCCCGCAGGAGAGCGCCTCTTCCGAGATCTGCTTCATGACGGCAGCCCACTGGTCGTTGGAGTTGGCTCCTGCCTGCTGCGCGGCACCGGCGAGTGCCTTCAGCTCGTCACTGGCCCAGTGCGAGGGGTTCGTGCGGGCGGTCTCGGCGAACCAGGTGCCGTACCAGTCTGCCGGAGTGATCTGCGTGTGCTGACCGATGCCGAGCTGGTACTGGCCGCCCGACCACGTCGCGACGAACTCCGGAACCGGAAGCTCCTGCACAGTGACCGTGACGCCCGGCAGCTTGTTGAAGGCCTCGGCATACACCTCGACCTGCTGACGGTTGAACGGTGCCGCCGGGAAGGTGAGGTTCACCGTCGGGTTTCCGGCCTCGGCCATCAGGGCGATGGCGCGGTCGAGGTTGGTCGGGTATCCGACGATGCTCGGGTTGTACCCGGGCTCGCCCTCGATGAAGTGCTGCTGCACCGTGTTCAGCGTGACGTCGATCGCGTCGAGCACCGAGGTGTCCAGCGCGTAGCAGAACGCCTGACGGACGCGCTGGTCGCCGAGCTGACCACCGGGGCCGCGGTCGAAGAAGACCACGTTGTTGCGCAGCGCCGGGTACTGGTACCAGTTGACGTTCGCAGCACCTTCAGCCCGGGCGATCTGCTCCTGCTCGACGTCACTGACATCGATCTCGCCGGAGATGACGGCGGCGACAGCGGAGTTGTCATCCGGGATCGCGTACAGCTCGATGTTCTCGGCCGGCGGGAACTCGCCCCAGTACTGGTCGAACTTGCCGAAGAACATCATGGTGCCGGCGGTCGAGCGTGCCGGGTCGTAGGCCCAGGGGCTGGTGCCGACCGGATGCGTCTCGATCGAACCATCCGCAATGGCCTTGGGGCTGCCCATCGGCAGGTTCATCTGCGTGAGCAGCGTCGTGAAGGTCGAGTAGGGACGGGTGAAGTTCAGCGTCACCGTGAACTCGTCCACGACATCGATCGACTCGACACCCGCAGCCACCGGGCCACCGAACTGTCCACCGACGACGTTGGCAACGTACTCGATGTTCGTCTTGACGGCCTCGGCGTTGAAGGGCTCGCCGTCGTGGAAGACGACATCCTCACGCAGCTTCAGCGTGAGCGACATCGCGCGCTCGCCGAACTGGTACTCGGTGGCGAGGTTCGGGTGGATCTGGCCGTCGCGCGTGCGGGTCAGCAGCGTCTCGTAGGGGATGCGGATGTGACCGGCCTGCATGGCCGCGGACCCGACGGCCCAGGTCACCGGGAAGCCACCCCAGTTCACCCGCAGGGTGAAGGGGCCTGCGGGTTCCGTCGTGCCGGGGTCGGTCGGTGTCGGATCTCCCCCACCGGTGCAGCCGCTGAGCAGCAGTGCCACCGCCAGCGCTGATGCTGCAATTGGTGCAAATCTTTTTGCTCTCATGATTGCTGACGCCTCCTCGCGTCTATTCGGGATCGGGGACGTCATCGCCCCTCGTGCTCCACGGTCCGCCTGGTACGCCTCGGCGGCTTCGGGTGCATACCCACGCTAACCAGCGCCGCCCCGATGCACAGTCAGCTTGCGCGCAACCTAACTGTGCACGTTGCGACATCTGACCTCGGGCGCGCACGGACACGGCAACGGGGCGAGGACCGGGCATGTCCTCGCCCCGTTGCCGACGCCTCTCAGTGGTTGCCCGAGCCCTCGGTGCTCTCGGAGAACGGGCGGGGGATGACCCGCGCGCGCACGGTCGTCTGCGCGTGGCGCTCGATGGCCCGGTTGTCAGAGCCGCCGTTCGGCTCGCCCCAGGTCAGCACGACCTCGTCGCCAGGTTGCGCCGCATCATCGAGCGAGCCGAGCGAGATGAAGCTGCGGGTGTTCGTGGAGTAGATCGAGAGGTTCATGTTCCCGACATGCGCGCCGTTCTTCTCCACCCGGTCGAACTGGCAGGCCGTGTAGGTCGCCATCGGTGTGTCGAGGTACTTGAAGCGCTCGGTGCCGGAGTTGTACATGGACGCGTAGATCTTGGCGACGTCGTCCCGATCCCACTCGAGCCACGCCTTGTGACGGTGCGGTTCGCCCTGCCGGGCCTCGAGCGCCTCGCGCCCGATGAAGTCGTGGTCGAACTTGGCGATGTGGGTGTAGCCGAGGTCCCAGGGGGTGACGTAGTAGTCCTCGATCCGGTCCGACACGAAGCTGCCGCCGAGGGCGAGCATCCCCTCGAAGGACCGGGCGTTCTGCCACTCGCGGAAGGGCTTCATCTCGGGCTGGCTGTACACCGCGGGCAGCGTGTTGGCGATCCAGCCCGACTCGGTCGCCACCGACGCGTAGGCACGGCCGCCGATCTGGGTGATGCCGAACTCGGCTCCTGCCTCCAGCAGCGTGTCGCGGACGCCTTCGAACTCCGAGAAGGGACCGAAGAACTCCAGCCCGGGGAAGCCGGACATGCGGTGGTTGAGCGCCGTCGTCTCATACTTGCCGATCTTGAAGGTGCCCATGTGGAAGAACTTGATCTCGGGCATCGGACCGCCGTTGACCTTCTCGAAGATCTCCCCCGCCGTGGGACCCTGCAGCTGAAGCCGGTAGAACTCGCGTCCCTTCGGGTTGAGGATCGCGCGCTCGTCCTTGGTGACCTCCACATCCCAGTCGCCGGTCTCGGCGTGGAACTGCACCCAGTTCAGCGCCGGCGGACGACCGACCACGCGCACGTGGTTCTCGCCCAGGCAGAACAGGATGGCATCGCCCACCATGTTGCCGTCGTGGCCCACGGCGATGAGCTGCTTGGCCTTCATCGGGCCGAAGTTGCGGAAGCTGTTCGCACCGATGTGCTCGAGGAGCCGGAAGGCGTCCGGGCCTTTGACGGTCACGTCGGGCATGTGCAGCGACAGGTCCATGAGCGCGGCGGTCGTGCGCCAGGACTCCTGCTCGTCGCGCCAGTTCGTGAACTCGGGCTTGACCGGGAAGACATAGGCACCGGATCGTCCGCTGCGCAGCAGCGCGAGGGGTCCGCCGACCCGCTGGATGTCCTCTTCGAGGCTGGTCATGGTCTCGTTCCTTTCGCTGACCCGCACCGGCGCGGGTCGAGATTCCCTATAGTATCAGTTGTCTGTAACTGTGACAGGCTTCTCAAAAGATTTCTTTGGTGGATAATGTTCCACAGAGAATGCAGGAGGCGACGTGGTCGACGAAACAACCCCCTCGGAGTGGCTGGGGGGTCTGCCCTACCGGTTCTGGCGCACGAATCAGGCCCTGCATCGCAGAGTCGTCGAGGCGATCGAAGACCTCGGTGTCACGGTCACGCAGCTCGGGATCACCGTGCACCTGGAGGAGCTCGGCTACATGTCGGCCTCGGATCTGGCCCGCCTGTTCCGCCTCACCCCGCAGAGCGTCACGACGGCGCTGAACCGCCTCGAGGCGCTCGATTGGGTGCGTCGCGTGCCGCATCCCGTGCACAAGCGCGTGATCTGGTACGAGGTCACCGAGACGGGCCGGGAAGCCGTGATCGAGGGTCGCATGCGCGTGGCCGCCGTCAACCGCGAGGTCGAAGCGGTTCTGGACCCGGCCCAGCGCGATGCCCTGGATGCCGCGCTGCGCGCGATCAGCCTGCGCCTCGACGAGGATCTCCCCACAGGCACCATGTGGCCGGTGCCGCCGTCCCGCGTCCGCTGAGCCGGGCTCAGAGCAGGCCGCTGCGGTACTCCGTGCGCGCGTACTCGTTATAGGGCGACTCCTGCACCGTCGCGCGGATGCGCGGGAAGCCGAGATCGGCTCCGGATGAGGTGCCGTGCCCCGGGTGCTCTCCCCACACGACCTCGACCGGGGTGCCGGGCGCGGCCGCGATGTGATCGACGAGCGAGAGCGCGAGCATCCGGCCGACCGGCGCGATGTTCGCCGTCCAGAAGGTCATCCCCACGAGTCTGCCCCTGTGCTCGATGCGTTGCCGGGCGTAGCTGTAGAAGTGGCCGAGGTCCTCGCCGAAGACGCGGCGGACGTCATCCCGGTCGAACTCGAGCGTCACTTTCGTGCGCCGGACCTCGTCGCGCGCCGCCTCCAGTGCCTCCCGCCCGATGAAGTCGTGGTTGAGGGCGATCGAACGCCCGTATCCCAGCTCCCACGGCGAGATGTAGTAGTCCTCGATGTTCTCGGAGTAGAAACTGCCCTGCAGCGGCTTCTTGCCCTCGTACGAGAAGGCGGACAGCGACCGCCGGTACCCCTCCAGCCGCGGGTCGGTGTAGATGGCCGGCGTGGGTGTCGGGATCCATCCGCTCTCCACGCCGTTGGTGAAGTACGCCAGCCCGCCGACCTGGACCAGGCCGAGCGGCTCGCCCGCGCGCAGGAGCGCGTCCTTGACCGCGGCGTAGCCCGCGAAGTCGCCGATGAACTCGTAGCCGGCCTGGCCCGCCATGCCGTGCCGCAGCGCGCGAACGCCCCGCCCATCGAGGGTCGTGGTCAGCGAGTGGAAGAACTTCGTCTCCGGCAGGGGTGCGCCGAAGGCGCGCTCCACGAGTTCGAGCGCAAGCGGGCCTTGCACCTGGAAGCGGAACAGCTTCGGGTCGCGGTCGATGCGCACCGAGGAGTCGGGATCGGTCTCGCACACGACATCGTGACCGCCTGTGGCGGCGTGGTGCTTGACCCAGTTCTGCGCGGCGGGGACGCCCGTGAGGGTGTAGCGCTCCTCGCCCTCGCGCAGCAGGATGCCGTCGACGATGATGTTGCCGTCGTAGGCGACCGGGACGAACTGCTTGGCCTGACCGATCGCGAAGCCGGAGTAGTTGTTCGCGCTGACCTCGCTGAGCAGCCGGGTCGCATCCGGCCCCTCGATGACCGTGTCGAACATGTGGAAGGACAGGTCCGACAGCGCGACGCCCGAACGCCAAGCCTCCTGCTCGGCGGCCCAGCCGGCGAACTCCGGCGGCACGATCGGGACGGTCCAGGGCGCAGCCCCCGGCCGCCACAGCAGCCGCATCGGGGATCCGGCCTCGTCGATGGCGTCCTGCAGCGTGCGCGCGGGAGCGGGGGGCATGTCGGACACGGGTTATTCCTTTCGATGCGCGCGGCCGTCAGCCGGCGAAGTCCCGGATCCACTCGGCCGTGGCCGTCAGCCCGCCGAAGGTGTAGAAGTGCAGATGGACCCGGCCGTGACGGGCCTCGTCGTAGCCGGCGGCCAGATTGGCGATCAGCTTGTCCGGACCGGCTGACCCCATGAGGTTGGTGAGCGAGAAGCCGTACTTCTTCACGATCATCGCGTTCGCGCCGATCCCGAACCGCCGGGCGAAGCCCAGCAGGCGCTTGATTCCCGCAGGCCCCGGAACCCCGATGCGGATCGGGATATCGATGCCCCGCGCACGCACATGCTCGATCCAGCGGAAGACCGGCTCCTCATCGAAGCCGAACTGCGTGATGATCGTGCCCTCCAGCCCCTGCTTGCGCAGCGAGTCGGCCTTGCCCTCCAGCGCATCCCAGAGGACGTCATCGGCGATGTCGGGGTGTCCCTCCGGGTAGCCGGCGATGCTCACGTGCTCGGTGCCGTACTCGCGCAGCAGGCCCGAGCGGATGACCCGCTCGGAGTCCGGATAGGGACCCGCAGGCTCGGCCGGGTCGCCCCCGACCGCGAAGACGCTCCTGCTCGCGCCCGCGTCACGCAGAGCGGAAAGGTACTCCTCCAGCTCGTCCCGGCTCGTGAGGCGTCGCGCCGAGATGTGCGGCACCGGCTCGAAGCCGCCCGCGAGGACGGCGCGCGCCGCACGCAGTCGCATCTCGAGATTCTCATTGCCCAGGAACGTGACGTTGATGCGGGTCCCTGTCGGCAGCAGCGGCGCGGCCAGCTCCAGGTCTTCGACATCCTTCCCCGTCATCTCCAGGGAGAAGTCGTCGAGCAGTCGTTTCGCGGTGCTCTCGTTCGTCATGGTGTCGCCTTTCTCGAAGTCTCTGGTCTGATCAGAACACGACTGTTTCGCGGCCGTTGCGCATGATCCGGTCCTCGCAGTGCCACAGCACGGCGCGAGCGAGGACCGCGCGTTCGACATCGGCTCCCCGCCGCTGCAGATCCGTCGTCGTGTCGGCGTGCGTCACCCGCGCGACGTCCTGCTCGATGATCGGGCCCTCGTCGAGATCCTCGGTCACGTAGTGGGCTGTGGCGCCGATGAGCTTCACGCCGCGCTCCTTGGCCTTGCGATAGGGCGCGGCACCGATGAAGGCCGGGAGGAAGGAGTGATGGATGTTGATCACCGGCACGCCGACCGCCTCGAGGAACTCCGGGGAGAGGATCTGCATATAGCGCGCGAGCACGACGAGGTCGACGTTGCCCTGCAGCAGCTCGATGATGCGTGCCTCGGCGGCGGCCTTGTCCGCCCCCGGGGAGGGCACGTGGAAGAACGGCACGCCGAAGGAGCGCACGTCCTCGGCGACTGTCGTGTGGTTCGAGATCACCATCGGCACGGTCATCGGGATCTCGCCCCGGCGGTGACGCCAGAGCAGGTCGAGCAGGCAGTGATCGCTCGTGGAGGCGAGGATCGCCACGCGCTTGGGCACCGAGCGGTCGAACAGGCTCCATTCGATCCCCTGCTCTTTCGAGAGCTGCTCGTCGAGCGAGGCCTCGACCGCCGGGCGCACCGCGGCGAAGTCGTTGACGTGGAAGACCGTGCGCTGGAAGAAATTGCCGCCCTCGGGGTCGTCGGAGTACTGGTCGAGCGAGAGGATGTTGGCACCGACCGCGGCGAGCGCGCTGGAGATGGCGCGGACGAGCCCGGGACGGTCGGCTCCCTGCACGAGCAGGGTGCCCTCGTCCGCCGGGAGCCTCAGCGCCAGGTTGGGGGTGCGCGGTGCCGCCATGGTCATGACGTGCCTCCTCCTATGTTTCAGTTGACTGAAACTCTACCAGCCGACTGGCAATACGCAAGAGACGAGTCATTCCGGATCCGTCATCTGGTCGTGCAGAATCCGGAAGCGTCGAGGCTTCGTCAGCCGGCAGCCTGCCCGTCGACCTTCGCGTAGCCGCGCACGTCCGGGAAGGGGGGCGCGGCATCCGGCTGCAGATCGACCTCGAAGGCATTCAGGCACATCGAGAGCATCGCATAGTTCCCGAGCGATCCGATCGTGTCGACGAGCTGCGCGGCGGTGAAGCGAGCGCTCGCCCGCGCGAAGAGGTCATCGTCGACGAAGTGCTCGCGCAGGATCGCCGTGCAGAACTCCCAGAAGACCCGGTCGGACTCCTCCTCGAACTCCGGCCTTTCCCGGCGCGCGATCGCGTCGGTGACCGGTGCGGCGATGCCGGCGTCTCGCGCCTGAGCCAGGTGGGCGTTCCAGGAGTACTGCGCATCGAACTCGCGGCAGGCGATCAGGAGCGTCAGCAGCCGCAGATGCTCCGGGAGCGAGGACTCGAAGCGCACGTGAGCGCCGAGCGCCTCCACACGCTCGCAGAGCTCGGGGCTGTGCAACCACACGCGGTACGGGCCGCGCACGGCACCGCGTCGCGCGATGATGCGCTCGGAGAGTTCGCGCTGGCGCTCGGTCAGCTGCTCGTCGGGGATCGCCGGAAGTCTCATGCCGCGATGCTATGCGGGATGCGCGCCGCCGGCGCACGACGAGCGTGCAGGCTCAGGATGCAGGATCCTGCCCGCGCGCGATGCGGCCGCTCCGCTAGCGTGAATCCCGGAGCGAGAGGAGCGCCATGACCACCACGATCCGCATCTTCCGGGAGATCGAGGTGCTCGACCGCGGCGGGGCCGTGAAGACCTGGCCGCTGATCACGACCGAGACCACCGGCGGCACGAACGAGCTCGCGACGGGCATCAGCGTGTACCCGGTCGGGGCGGGCGCCCCGCTGCACTGCCACAACTGCGACGAGCAGGTGCTCATTCTCGAGGGCGAGGGATTCGTGGAGGTGCATGAGGGCGGCAAGGATGTCGAGGGCGGCATCCTGCACCGCGACCTCGTCAAAGACGACACCGCCTACGTCAAGGCGGGGGTCTTCCATCGCTACCAGAACACCGGCGACATGCCGATGCGCATCCTGTGGATCTATCCCCAGGCCTATGTCACCCGCACCTTCGCCGACACCGGGAAGACCGTCGAGCACCTCACCCCCGAGGATGCGATGGGCGGGCGCTAGGGTCTCACCAGGGCGCGGCGACCTCAGCGTGGATCGCCAGGATGTCGTCGGTCGTGCCCGCCGGGGCACGACCGATGCCGCACTCGGTGGCGACCCCGAAAGCGGGAAGATACTTCAGCGCGGTCTCGATGCGGCGCGAGGTGCCCTCAGCGCCGTCCTGACGGTGCACGAGACCGAGATACAGCTCGGTCTCCTCGGGCAGCGCCAAGTGCCGCAAGGGGGAGAAGTAGGCATCGTCGTCGCGCTCGATCGGCACCGGCAGGTGCAGCCAGGTGATGGGGCGAGGAGCCGCGGCGAAGAGCCCGTTCGCGAAGCGGACGAGGTTGCCGGCGTCGGTCGGCTCGATGAAGTGCGTCTCGGCGACGTCGCCGTAACAGAGGTGGAAGCCGACCTCGACATCGTCCGGCACCGCCGCGGTCAGTTCGACCGCGCGCTGGGTGAGGCCCGCCCAGAGGTCGTCCCACCAGGGATCGAGCGCGCCCTTGCCGCGCGCGGCATAGGTCGCTCCCTCGATGACCTGGAACTCGACGGCGTTGTCCCACTGGATGGCGAGGTCCTCATGCGGGATAGCCGCCAGGATCTCGTCCAGCTCTCGGAAGAGCGCGTCACGGTACACCGGCTCGACGGCGGCATGCTGCTCGGCGGGGAAGAAGGCGCCGACCACGGCAAGCGGAGTCGGCAGCGACACCTGGAAACGCGTACCCCCGGCGACCGCGCCCTCCTCGCGCAGCCGCACGAAGATCGCGTAGGACTCGCCCGCCGCTGCCGCGTAGCCGAGCGGCGGGAACACGATGGTCGCGGGATCGACGCCGTCGGCGACGCGCACCGGCCGCGCGTCGAGCCCCTTCACCAGGATCGGCTGGTCGCCGACGCGCTCGATGCCCTCGGCCGTGCCCAGGATGTCCGGCTGGAAGAGGATCCAGTGAAAGCGCGGACCGACCTCGCCGTCGGGGATGCGCTTCAGGCGATCCCCGAGAACGGCGGCGGTGGTGCGGATCGTCGTCTCGGCGTCGTCGAAGTTGACGCTGCCCACGAGGTGGGCTCCCTGCGGCTGGCTCATGGCTGCTCCTTCTGCGCGTGTGTCCACCGTGGCACGCCGCGCGCCCGGCGGCAATCCGCATGACACACCGCGTAACAGCCCGAGTTCGGTCCCTGAGCGCGAGTTCGGCCTCTGAGCCCGTCGAAGGGCCGAACTTCCTGCGCCGTGCGCTTCGACAGGCTCAGCGACCGATGCCTATCGGGGACGACACCTCACCGACGAGCACGACCTTGCCGCCGGGGTGGCCGGTCGCGACGAGCCGCAGCGCCTCGGGAGCATCGTCGAGCGGGAAGGTCCGTGCGATCGGCAGGGTGATCTCGCCCGCGGCGGCGAGCGCAAGAATCCTGCTGCGCTCGGGCTCACGGAAGGCGATGCTCGCAGGAGACGCGCCGGCCGAGATCCGCACGCCCGCCTCCTTGGCGGCGGGCCCGGGGGCGAGGGTGGCGACGCGCTCGGGGTCGCCCACGAGTTCGAGTGAGACGGCGAGCGCCTCCTCGGTGCCTGCCGCGTCGATCGCGGCGTCGACGCCGTCCGGCGCCGCCGCGCGCACGCGCTCGGCGAGGCCCTCGCCGTAGACGAGCGCCTCGGCACCGAAGGAGCGCACCTTGTCCTGGTTCTGCTCGGAGGCCGTCCCGATCACCCGGATCCCTGCGAGTCGGGCCAGTTGCACGACGAGGACGCCGACCGAGCCGGAGGCCCCGTGCACCAGAAGCGTGTCACCGGACTGAGCGCCCGACAGCGCGAGCAGCTCCGCCGCCACCACGCCGACGTGCAGGAGCCCGGCCGCCTGTTCGTCGCTCAACGACTCGGGCAGCGCGAAGACGTCCTTGGCGGCGACGGTCACCTCGGAGGCGAAGCCGCCCGCGATCTTGAACGCGACGACGCGGTCCCCCGCCGAGAAGTCGCCGGCATTCCGGCCGATGGCCGTGACGACGCCGGCGACCTCCTGGCCGATACCGAGCGGAAGGAGCGCCGGGTCGGCGTTCCAGCCGCCCGAGAGCCCCTTGTAGTCGGAGGGGTTGACGCCCGCGGCCGTGACCCGGATCGTGACCTCATCCGCATCCGGTGCCGGAGCTTCGGCGTTGACGAGCACGAGGGCGTCGATCCCGCCGTACTCCGGCAGCACCCAGCGGCGGCCCATCAGAGCACCTCGGGGATCGTGACGCCGAGTCGGCCCGCGGCCTCCGCCAGCTCTTCCCACAGCTTGTCGCCGAGAGGGATGCCGTCCTGCCCGCGCTTCTGGGCCGAGGCCGCACCGCGCTCGCCGGGGACGAGGATGCGCTCGACGCCCTCGGCCTTGGGGAGGGCGTGGATCGTGTCGACCGTCGCGTCGACGTTCGCGGCGAACTCCTCCGCCGGGCCGAAGGCCGCGGGATCCAGGGCGATGATCGTCGCGTTCTGCCGGTGCTTCTTCTCGCCGCCGTGGTAGCGCGTGAGGATGGGTGCCGTCACCAGCACCGAGGTCAGCATCTCGAACATCAGCGAGAGTCCGGATCCCTTCGCGCCGCCCAGCGGCGTCGGCACCTTCGCGATCTCGGGGTCGGTCGTGGGGGTCCCATCGGCGGTCGTCGCGGATCCCTCCGGCAGGGGCAGACCCTTGCGCTTGTACTCGGCGATCTTGCCCATCGCGATGAGGGAGCTGGCCATGTCCAGCAGCACGACCGGCTTCTCACCGGTGCCCGGGACCCCGATGGCGAGCGGACTCGTGGCGACCGAAGCACCCACCGCGCCCTCGTAGGACATCATCGGAGAGCCCGCCGCCATCGCGATCCCGGCGAAGCCCCGCTCGGCGACGAGGCTCGCGTAGTAGCCGAGCGCGCCCGTGTGCACGGTGTTGCGCACCGAGACCACGGCGGCGCCCTGCGTGCGGGCTTTGTCGATCGCGATGTTCACCGCGCGCGTCAGCGCGACCGGGCCGGGGGCGTAGTCCGCGTCGATCACGGCCACCGATGGAGCGGTATCGGTCACGACAAGGTCCGGGGTCGGATTGGCGACTCCGTCGGCGAACATCTCGAGGTAGCGCGGAACGCGCGTGACCCCGTGCGAGTCGACCCCGCGCAGGCTCGCCCAGACGAAGGACGGTGCCGCCGCCGCCGCGTCCTCGGCGCTCAGACCGGCTGCCTGGAAGATGTCGGCGATGAAGCCCTCGAGGGCCGAAGGAGAGACGGTGACGGGCATTGCGTGCCTTTCGTTCAGAGGTCAGCGGGCTGCGGATCAGCGGGAGACCATGACGTTGACGACCGCGGTGGTGCCGCCCTTGACGGCGGCAACGGCCTCGGCGAGGACGCGGTCGAGATCGCCGAGGTCGTCGACTTCAGCGGCGTACATGTCGAAGGGAGCGGCGAAGGCGCTGAGCTCGGGCTGGCTCGACAGGTCCACGCCGAGGTGGTTGCCCGTCTGCACCGCCGCTCCTTGCGGGTAGAAGCGCAGATGGTTCATCTTCATCGACAGGTACTTCTTGTTGTTGAAGACGACGATGAGCACGGGCAGGCCGAGGTCTTTCGCGGCCAGCAGCGAGGGAATCACCGGGTTGTACAAGTACGCCCCGTCGCCGACCGTGAAGATCACGAAGCCGTCCCGCACGGCGAGCTTGACCCCGAGGGCGACGGCGATCCCCTGCCCGAGACCGCCTTGCACGTAGAAAAACCCGTCCGGCCGATCCCAGCCGATATGGCGCTGCACGACGCGACCGTGCGTGATCGTCTCGTCGACGATCGTGGCGTCCTCGGCGCGCGCGATCTCGCGGAGCCTGACCGCGAGCGCGACGGGATCGATCCCGCTCGCGGCGAGCGCCTTCTGCTCGATCTGCGCGGTCGCCGCCTGCCAGGCCTCGTGCGCGGACGCGGTCTGCGCACGCCGTGCTTCGAGAACGGACTGATCGGCCTGCGCGTGCGCGGCACGGCGCAGCGCGTCCAGCGTCTCGGGGAGGGCCCCCTCGAGGTAGTGATCGGCGTCGAGCACCTGATACACGATGTGGGGACGCTGCGGCACTTCGTCGATGACGACCATCGTCGCCTTGGCCGGACGCCTGCTCGGCGGGTAGAAGGGCGCGCGGGCGCTGACGAGCAGGATCAGATCGGCCTGGTCCATCACCGCGTCCACGTCGTTGCCGATGTAGGCCGGAGAGGACTTCGAGATGTTCGCGCATACGGCCGACGGCGGTTCGATCACGCCGATGCCGAGCTCCTCGGCGAACGCGGTCAGCGCCTCGAAGCCACCGTTCTCGCGACCCGCGGTCTCGGTGACGATCACGGGGTGCCGAGCGTTCGCCAGCAGACGCGCGACGTCCTCGACGCCCTCCGGCGCACTCAGCCGCCGGCCCCGCGCCGCGACCTTCTTCGGTCGCTCCGGGGGCGACACCTCGTCGAGCAGCACCTCGACCGGGATGTTGAGGTACACCGGTCCCGCGGGCGCGCGCCCGGCGAGTTCCCCCGCGCGCTTCACTCCCGTGTACAGCGTGTGGACGCTGCCGATCTGCTGCGACCACTTCGTCCAGGGCTGAGCCACCGGATGAGTGCCTCCGACGATGGAGAGGTTGCGGTACCACTGCCCGCCCGGGTCCTGCCCCGGGCCGTCGCCGTAGGTGATCGACTCGCTGGAGGTCACGACCATCCCGACGCCGGCCAGGAGCGCACCGTGCACGGCCATCGACCCCTGCAGGAGCCCGGGAGCCGCGTGCAGCAGCACGGCCTGCACGCGCCGGGTGACCAGTCCGTAGCCTGTGGCCATCCCGACCGCGACCGTCTCGTGCATGAGATCGAGATAGCGGGGTGTCGGCACCCCGTCAACCTGGCGACGGGCGAGCGCCTCCCAGGCGGGCGCCCACTCCGAGCCGGGCGAGGAGAAGATGACGTCGACGCCCAGGTCGTGCAGCGCCTCGATCAGCAGTTCGCCGCCGTCATGCTTCTTATCGGTCACGTCAGACATTCTCCGGCTTCTGCGGGGCACCCGTGGCCGCGAGCTCGGGGATCTCCCAGCCCAGCACCTTGCAGATGCCCTTGCCCATGATCCACTCCAGTTCCTCCACCGAGAAGCTGAAGTGCTTGGTGAACTGCTCGATCGTATCGGTCCAGGTCAGGCCATGGCCGAGAAGACGGGTGATGTCGGTGCCCCAGTGCGCGCGCTCCGGACCCATCTTGTCGACGACCTCGCGGACGTACTTCTCGATGTTGAGGTTCGGGAAGGGCGCGGTCGAGTAGCCCGGGATCGCCGAGACCTTCACCGAGATGTTCGGATACATGTGGAGGTCAGCGGTCTCCTGCACCCAGTAGCCGATCGCGTCGTCGACGCAGCGGGCCATGATCCCCATGTGGTCGATGATGATCTTCAGATCCGGATGCTTCTCGGCGATCTCGCCGAGCTCGCGCTTCCAGATCGGCGCGTGCACCATGGTCGGGATGCCGAGCTTCTCGGCGATCGGCCAGTACCAGTCGTTCGTGCCGTCGATCATCCAGTTGCGGTCCTGCGGGCGGTGGAAGGTCAGGCGCGTGCCGAGGATGTGCGGGTTGTCCTTGAACTCGTGCAGCAGGCGCTCGCCCTCTTCGGGGTCGTTCTGCGGGATGCGGGCCATGATGCCGAAGCGGCCGGGATTGGCCTCGGCGGCCTCCAGCGCGTAGTCGATGCGGTCGCCCTCCCAGGAGGGGGGCAGGATCAGGGCGCGGTTGACCCCCGCCTCGTCCATGAGCGAGATGGCCTCCTCGGCGAGGAAGGCCTCCTCGCGGTGACCGTTGAGACGGATCCGCTCACGGGCACCGGGCACCCACGGGCGGTCGGGCGTCTCTTCCTTCCAGAGGTGGATCTGCGAATCGACGATGAACACGGGGACTTCCTTCGGATCGTGGGTGAGGGCGTGCGCCCACCGGGCCTTCGGTCTCGGGCCGATGAAGCGAACCTAACCCGCACCCGGCCACCCTATCCAGGGTCCCGAGCGCAGTTTGAGTTTGCGGATCGTGCACGCTGCCGCTGGCCCGCGCCCGCCGATCGATGATTTGCTGGGATCGGGCCGTTCTTCCTCCCGCGGCCCGAGGAGAAGGACATGGCCGACACCGTACCCCGACGGCACGAACGCGAGCCGGAGGATCCCGCGTCGCTCTTCTACCGCGCGGGCGGTCGCAACCGCTTCACGGCGCGCGAGGCCGTCATCACGGCCGTCTCGCGGCCCGCCGAGCCCTACGTGCGAGTGACCGTCACCGGCCCCGATTTCCACGACTTCGTGAGCACGGGGCCGACCGACCACGTCCGGGTCTACTTCCCGGATCCCGTGACGGGCGAGCTCGTCGCACCCGTGGCCGCAGGCCCCGACGAAGACGGCATCATCCGCCCGGACGGACCGGCCTTCGCCCGCGATTTCACCCCGCTGCATCCCCGCGACCTCGATGACAGCCGCGGTATCGACCTCGACATCCTGCTGCACGCCGACCCCGGACCGGCCGCCGCGTGGGGGGCTCGCGCGAAGGTCGGCGACCGGCTTGTGGTCGTGGGCCCCCGCGGGTCCAAGCGCGCCACGCAGAATGCTCCCCGGGTGCTCTGCGTGGTCGACGGTACGGCGCTGCCGGCGGCGAGCCGCTGGCTGGCGGAGGTGCCTGCCTCCACGCGCGTCGACGTCATCGCCGATGTCCCCGGCGACCTGGAATGGGTGTCGGCATACCTCCGGCAGGAGGCAGGGCGGGATGCCGAGGTCCTGCCCGCGGGCGACGATCTCGTCGCCGCCGTGCGCGCGGCGGGCATCGACGCGGGCACCTATCTGTTCGCGGCGGGAGAAGCATCGCGCCTCGTGCCGCTGCGCCGGTATCTGCGTCAAGAGCTCGCGCTGCCCAGGGAGCAGTTCACCCTGAGCGGCTACTGGAAGCAGGGCCAGGCCGCCTTCGATCACCACGCGCCCATCGACCCCAGCGACCCCGAGGACTGATCACTCGGGCGCGGGAACGACCCTCTCGTAGCCCCGGATGTCGGGATAGGGCGGCTCGCGGTCGGGCTGCAGATCGACCTCGAAGGCGTTCAGCAGCATCCCGAGCATCGAGAAATTGCCCAGAGACCCCACGATGTCGACGAGACCGTCGGGGCCGAAGTGGCCGAGCGCGCGGTCAAAGCTCTCCTGCGAGACGAAGTGCTCCGTGAGCAGCTCGGTCGCGAAGTCGTAGAAAGCGGTGTCTTCTTCGCGGTCGAACACCGGGGTCTCCCGTCGCGCGATCGCGTCGATCGCCGCGGCGGGGATACCCTCGGCCAGCGCGACATCAACGTGCGCGTTCCAGGAGTACTGCGCGTCAAAGTGCCGGGCCGCTAGCAGCAGCGCCAGCTCGCGCAGCCGCAGCGGAAGACTCGACTCCCACCGCAGGTAGGCGCCCAGCTGCTCCACGCGATCGCAGAGCTCGGGACTGCGCAGCCACACCTGGAAGGGCGCGCCGAGCCTGCCGCGGCTCCCGGCGATCCGGTCGAACACCTCTTTCTGGCGAGGCGTCATCTCCTCGGGGGCGAGCTTGCTGATGCGCATGCGCGGGCCTTCCTCCTGGTTGGTCTCTGAGTGAGTCAAGCGGCATGCGGGACGAGGCACCAGCATCCTGCGTGCAAGTTAACCCTGCACACGGCGAGCGCGTTCAGCCTTTGGACGAGGCATGCCAGGCATCCACCTGCGCCCGGTCGACCCGGCGCAGGAAGCAGACCGCCACGACAGCGATCAGCAGCACGGCGGCAGGCAGCAGAATGGTCTGGGCCATGGCAGCCACGAAGCCCTCGCGCACACCCGGCGGCAGCGGGCCTGAGATCAGATCGCCGTCACCCGCGGCATCCGGCACGTTCGCCAGGAGCCGAGCCTGCATGAAGGCGGCGATCGACGCCGCCCCGATCGCACCGCCCACCGTGCGGGTGGCCGTGTAGATCCCGGATCCCGCTCCCGCCTGCGAGCGCGGCAGCCCGCGCGTGGCCATGTTCGCCAGCGGACCCCACATCCCGGCACTGCCGACCCCCATCAGCGTGGAGGGGATCAGCAAGAGCCAGATCGGGGTCTCCGGCGTCATCATGAGCGTGTAGAGGGCCATCGACAGCGCGACGAGTGCGATCCCCGGCACGAGCAGCACGCGAGGGTCGGCACGGTCGAAGAGCTTCCCCGCTCCGGGGGCGAGCACGGCCGCGCAGACCGCAAGCGGCACGAGGATCAGGCCCGCCTCGGTCGGCGTGAGGTCTCTGCCGAACTGGAGGAAGAACATCAGCGGCAGCGACATGTTGGTCACGGCAAACCCCACTGCGGCGATCGCGATGTTCGATATCGCGAACGTGCGGTCACGGAACAGCGCGAGGGGAACGAGGGGTTCGCTGCGCGTGACCGCCTGCTGCCAGAAGAACAGGCCCAGCATCGCGACACCGGCGATGATGACTCCCCAGACGGTGATCGGACCCCAGATCGTGCCCCAGTCGTGGATGTTGCCCTCCTGAAGCCCGAAGACGATCAGGAACAGCGCCGTCGCACTGAGGAAGACGCCGAGGAAGTCGAATCGATGCGGATGCGTCTCGAGCGTGGGAACGAGCACCCAGGCGAGCACGAACGCCACGACGCCGACGGGAACGTTCACGAAGAAGATCCACTCCCAGCCGAGCGTGTCCGTGAGCAGTCCGCCCGCGAGCGGACCGACCAGCAGGGCCACGCCCGACACCGAACCCCAGAGCCCCATCGCGGCTCCCCGGCGATCGGGCGGGAAAGTCCTCGCGATCACGGCCATCGTCTGCGGGGTCATCATGGCAGCCCCCAGGCCCTGGATCGCGCGCATCGCGACCAGGGATCCCAGGTCGGTCGAGAGCCCGCAGCCGAGTGAGGCGAGCGTGAACACCGCGAGCCCGATGAGGTAGATGTTCTTCGGGCCGAAGCGATCACCGAGACGGCCGGTCACCAGCAGTGGCACGGCGTAGGCCAGAAGGTACGCGGAGGTGACCCAGACGATCCGGTCGAGATTGCTGCTGTCGGGATCGAGCGCCGCCTTGATGGCGGGGTTCGCCACCGACACGATCGTCGTGTCGACGAGGATCATGAAGAACCCGATGACCAGCGCCCATAGGCCCGGCCACGGGCTTCGCGAACTCGCGTCCTGCCGCCCGCTCATCGGATCACGCTCTCACGGTAGGCGGTCAGCCGCGCCCGGGTCTCGGCGGAGAGCTCGTCGACGCCCCAGGAGGTGCCGGGATCGGCCAGCAGGACCAGCGTCTCGTCGAGCCACGCGAGCTCCGCCTCCAGCAGGGCGCTCTCGCGCCTGCCCTCGACGAGGAACTGCTCCGGCACACCGCGGGCGCGCGCCTGTCCGAGACCCTCGCGGAGCCTGTCCCGGTGATCTTTCAGCGCCCCCCGCCGTTCCCCGAGGAGGGCCGAGGCCTCCTCGCGCGGAAGGTCGTGCGCCTCAGCCAGCGCGACGCGGAACTCGGCGGGGTGGTCGATCCGCGGCAGTTCGCTCTGGATCCAGGCTCTGGCCGCGGCCTCACCCGCCTCGGTGATCGCATAGGTCGTCCGCTCAGGACGATTCCCGTCCCGATCGACGCCGACTTCGGTCACCAGGCCGTCGCGCTCGAGTCGCTTGACCGTGTTGTAGAGGGTGCCGGTCGAGACCGCGACGATCCTCTCGTCGCCGCGCTGCCGGATGAGCCGCATGATCTCGTAGGGATGCAGAGGCTGCTCGCGCAGCATCCCCAGAGCGACGACGGCCAGCGGCGTGAGCTGTCCATGAGACTCGATCATCAAATACTCCGATGCGATTAGTTCATGTGAACTATATCGGGGAGGCGGGCGCGGCGCAAGAGCCAGCGATAATGGCCTGGTGACCCTCCCCCCAGAACTCCCCGGCTGGCACCACGTCTACTCCGGCAAGGTGCGCGATCTGTACGCGCCCGAGGATGCGGACGACACCCGGATGCTGGTTGTCGCCTCCGACCGCGTGAGCGCCTTCGACCACGTGCTGAGCCCGGGCATACCGGGCAAAGGGGCGCTGCTGACAACGCTCAGCTCTTGGTGGTTCGCACAGCTCGCGCAGTTCCCGAACCACCTGGCCGAGGGCGAGGTGCCGGACGCCGTCCGCGATCGCGCGATGCTCGTGCAGCGGCTGGACATGCTGCCGGTCGAGTGCGTCGTGCGAGGGTTCCTCACCGGTTCGGGATGGACGGAGTACGCGGCGAGCGGGACCGTCTGCGGCATCCCGCTGCCCGCCGGCCTCGCCCAGGGCGACCGGTTGCCGGAGCCCATCTATACCCCCGCGTACAAGGCTCCCGCGGGCGAGCACGACGAGAACATCACCTTCGAGCAGTCGGTGCAGCTCGTCGGGGCCGCGCGCGCCGCAGAGCTGCGCGATCGCTCGCTCGAGGTCTACCGGCAGGCGGCCGCCATCGCCCGGGAACGGGGACTCATCCTCGCCGACACGAAGTTCGAGTTCGGCACGGACGGCGACGGCATCCTGCATCTGGCCGACGAAGTGCTCACGAGCGACTCCTCCCGCTACTGGGATGCGGCGGCGTGGGAGACGGGCCGGACGCCCGAGGAGCGGATGGCGAGCTTCGACAAGCAGATCGTGCGCGACTGGCTCGCCGCGAACTGGGACCGGCAGAGCGAGCCGCCCGAGCTCCCGGCCGAGATCGTCGAGCGGACGGCATCGCGCTACCGTGAACTGATCGAGCGGCTGACGGGCTGAGAATGCGCGCTACGCAGACGCCCGCACCACCAGCTCGGCAGGCAGGATCGTCAGATGCGGTGGGGCGCCCCCCGAGAGGAGTTCGAGCAGGATGTCGGCCATGGTGCGCCCCTGGGTGAACATCGGCTGGCGAACGGTCGTCAGCGGCGGATCGACGCTCGTGGCCACGGGTGAGTCGTCGAAGCCGACGATGGCGATGTCTTCCGGGACCCGCAGACCTGCACCGCGCAGCACCGACATCGCCCCGCGCGCCATGAGATCGCTCGCGACGAAGATCGCGTCGGGAGGCTCGCCGTGGGCATCCAGCAGCAGACGCGCCGCCTCGACGCCGCCCGTCTCGCTGAACCCGCCGTCGTACTCGCCTGCCGGCTCGAGCCCCGCTGCGGCGAGCGCCTGGCGGTATCCGTCCGAGCGATCCACCGCGGCGGGCATGTTTGCAGGCCCGGTGATCGTCGCGATGCGCTTTCGGCCGATGCCGATGAGGTGCTCGGTCGCCATCCGGCCACCCAGCAGGTTGTCGGTGTCGACGACGTAGTCTTCCGGCCGCACGGACATGGGACGGCCGCCGAAGACCACGGGCAGCGCCGAGGCGATCCGCTCGATGTAGCGGTCGCCGGTGTGGTGCGACACGATGATCGCGCCGTCGACGCCGCCGTTGCGCACGAAGCTCGTCATCTTGTCGCCGGGGTCGTCGCTGGCGATGAAGAGGTTCAGGATGTAGTCGGACTGCCGCAGTCGCGCCGAGATTCCCGACACGATCGCCGCGAAGAAGGGGTCCCCGAAGAACCGCGTGGTGTCCTCGGGAACCACGAGTGCGATGGCGTGCGTCTGCCGGCTCGCGAGCGACCGCGCAGCCCGGTTGGGCACGTAGTTCAGGCGTGCGATCGCCGCGCGCACCGCCTCGGCCGCCTCGGGGCTGACCGCGCTCGATCCGTTGACGACGCGCGACACGGTCGATCGTGAGACGCCCGCGACCGCGGCGACCTCCTCGATCGTTGCGCGTGACACAGCGGCCCCTCCTTGCGCGACGGGGTTCAGACCGCGCGATCTTCGATGATGCGAGCGTACTCGCGCCCGCTGTCCTTCACCATTCGCTCCTGCGTGTCGTAGTCGACGTGCACGATGCCGAATCGCTTCGCGTACCCCCAGGCCCATTCGAAGTTGTCCATGAGCGACCAGTAGAAGTAGCCGCGCACATCCACCCCCTGCTCGATCGCGTCGAGGATCGCGTCGAGGTGCGCGCGCAGATACTCCGTCCGTTCCGGATCGTGCACCCTCCCGTCCTCGACGACATCGTCATAGGCGGCGCCGTTCTCGGTGATGTAGAGGGGGATGTCGCCGGTATACTCGGCAGCCAAGCGCAGCAGGAGCCGGGTGAGCCCCTCGGGCTGCACCTCCCAGCCCATCACCGTCTCGGGCAGCCCGCGATCGATCCAGTGGATACCCCCGGCTGCGGGGAAGGGCGAGGCGATCCTGCGGCCGGTCGGCGCGTGCCCGCCCACGCGCGGCGTCGCGGGCGCGTGCCCGCTGACCAGCTCGCCGTGGTAGTAGTTCACCCCGAAGGTGTCCAGCGGAGCCGCGATCGTCTCGAGGTCCTGAGTCTCGACGGCCAACTCCCAGCGGGCGACCGCGGCGGGGTCGACGGCACGGATGTCCTCGACGACGTCCTGCGGATAGGAGCCCCGGAAGATCGGATCCAGGAACCAGCGGTTGAACTGCCCGTCGATCCGGCGCGCGGCATCCGCGTCCGCGGCATCGGCGGGATCGAGAGCGTCGGCGACGGTCAGGTTCAGTGTGATCCCGATCTCGAGGCTCGCGTCGCGCTCACGGAGCGCACGGACGGTCTGCCCGTGCGCGAGCAGCAGGTGGTGACTGGCGAGCATGCCGTCGGCGACGCTGTACCGGCCGGGCGCATGCGCCCCCGCGGTGTAGGAGAGGAACGAGGAGCACCACGGCTCGTTGAGCGTCGACCAGTTCTGCACCCGGTCTCCGAGGGCGTCGTGCATGGTGAGCGCGTAGTCCAGGAAGCGGTCGACGGTGTCGCGCACGGTCCAGCCGCCGCGCTCCTCCTGCGCCTGGGGCATGTCCCAGTGGTAGAGCGTCAGCCAGGGGACGATGTCGGCCTCCAGCAGCGCGTCCACGAGGCGCTGGTAGAAGTCGACTCCGAGCGGGTTCACGGCACCGGCATCCGGGCGCACCCGCGACCAGGACGTCGAGAAGCGGTAGGACTGCAGGCCCATGCTCTTCATCAGCGCGATGTCGCCCGCGTAGCGGTGGTAGTGGTCGCAGGCGATGTCCCCGGTGTCGCCCGCGATGACCGCCCCCGGCACCCGGCAGAAGGCATCCCAGATCGACGCGGTGCGACCCTCTTCGAAGGCGGCGCCCTCGATCTGGAAAGCCGCGGTCGCGCCGCCGAACAGGAATCGCTCGGGGAAACGGCGGGGGGTGCTCTCGGACATGCGCGCGGACTCCTGTCGCTTGATGAGTGTCATGATCAGCCCTTCACCGCACCGGCCATGATGCCGCTGACGAGCTGCTTGCCGGCGAAGATGAACAGCAGCAGCAGCGGAATGGTCGCCAGGATCACGCCGGCCAGCACGATCGAGTAGTCGACGAAGTAGTTGGACTGCAGCAGCGACAGCGCCACCGGCAGGGTCGGGTTCTGCCGGTCGAGCACGATGAACGGCCAGAAGAAGTTGTTCCAGGCTCCGACGAAGGTGAACAGGAACAGCATCGCGGCCGCGGGACGTGCTGCTGTCACCCCGACCGTCCAGAAGGTGCGCAGCATCGATGCGCCGTCCACCCGCGCCGCCTCGATGAGCTCGTCGGGGACCGCCTGACGCAGGTACTGCGTCATCCAGAAGACCCCGAAAGCGCTGGTGAGCGCGGGGATGATGATGGCACCGACATGACCCGTCCAGCCGAGCTCTGAGAAGAGGATGTAGAGGGGCACGACACCCAGCTGCTGCGGGACGGCCATGGTCGCCACCACGAAGACGAGAAGAGCCGGTCCGCCGTGGAAGCGCAGCTTCGCGAAGGCCCAGCCCGCGAACGTGGACGTGATGACGACGGCTGCGGCGATGAGGACGGAGCTGTAGATCGAGTTCCACAGCGCCGGCCAGAAGTTCACCGCCGGGTTGCTGACGACGGCACTCGCGTTCGACAGGAAGTTGCCGCCCGGGACCCAGGGGAAGGGGCGCCGTAGCGACGAGGCGTCACCGGAGCCGATGATGAACGACCAGTACAGCGGAAACAGGCCCCCCAGGAAGACGGCGGTCAGCATCCCATAGACGACCCAGCCGGGACGTCTGCCGCGAATCTTGACAGCGCTCATCGCACCGCCCCCTTCGCACGGGCAGCTTCTCGAGAACGCTGCTTCTCCTGTCGTCTGCTGATCTCGCGCCGCATCCCTTCGTCACGCACGAGGCTTCTGGTGATGAGGAGATTGATCAGACCGATGATCAGGATGATGACGAACAGGATCCACGCCATCGCTGCGGCGCGACCGAAGTTCCACTGGCCCCAGCCGATGTCATAGAGATAGAGGGTGATCGTGAGCCATTGCTGGGCAGCTCCGCCGCGACCGAATTGGTCGAAGACGCGAGGCTCGTCGAAGATCTGCAGGCCGCCGATCGTCGAAGTGATGATCACGAAGATGAGGGTGGGCTTGAGCGAGGGCAGCGTGATCGAGAAGAACTGCCGCATCCGCCCCGCCCCGTCGACAGTGGCGGCCTCGTAATAGTCCCGGTTGACCGCCTGCATGGCGGCGAGCAGGATCAGCGCGTTGTAGCCGGTCCAGCGGTAGTTGACCATCGTGGCGATGGCGACGTGGCTCCAGAAGGGATCCTTGTGCCAGGGGATTCCCTCGAAGCCGAGATTGCCCAGCCACGTGTTCACCAGGCCGAAGTTGTCGGCGAAGATCGCCGTGAAGATGAGGCCGACCGCGACGGGAGCGACCACGAAGGGAAGCAGTACGCTCATGCGCCAGAAGGTCTTGGCGCGAAGGTGGCGGTCAAGCACAGCCGCGATGAAGATCGCGAGAATCAGCTGGGGGACGCTGGAGAGCAGGAAGATGCTGAAGGTGTTGCGGAGGGCCGTCCAGAAGTGCGGCTGGGTGAGGATCCAGATGTACTGGTCGAAGCCGATGAACTCACCCGTGCCTCGGACCAGGTTCCAGTCCATGAACGAGATGACCGCGGTGTAGGCGATCGGGAACAGCCCGACCAGCACGAACATGATGAAGAACGGCGAGATATACAGGTACGGCGAGACCTTCAGATCCCACTTGCCGCGCCGTTGGGCGAAAGAGAGCACACGGGGCTGACGCTCTCGGCTCGGCGGCTGTGTCGTGGTCACGATCGTCCTCGGGGTCCGGATGCCGGGGGTGCGGGGTCGGTGCCGCACCCCCGGCGGGGTTGTCAGGTCAGAAGGAGTTGACCTCGTTAACCCAGGTGTTCCAGCTCTGCTCCTTGCCCTCGAGCCCGTCGAAGACACGGGTGACAGCGTTGTTCAGTGCGTCGTGGTACTGGAAGTACTTCGGGCCCTTGAAGGGTGCGACCGTGATGGCGGATGCCCGGTTGCTGAAGATCTGACCCGTGGGGGCGTTGTTGAAGAACTCGTTGGTGGCGCTGAGCAGCGTGCTGCTCTTCTGCGCCTCGAGCTGGCTGGGGAAGGTGCCCGCGTTCGCGAACGCCTTCAGCTGCGTCTCGGGAGAGGTCAGCCAGTCGGCGAGCTTGGACGCGGCCTCGACGTTCGCGCCGTTGGCGGGAACCACGAGGTACGAACCACCCCAGTTGCCACCGCCGCCGGGGAAGGCGTCAGCGACATCCCATCCGGTCGTGTCGGGAGCGTTGCCCGAGATGACGCCCAGCATCCAGCCCGGGCAGAGCATCGCGGCGAACTCGCCACTGGCCAGCGACGCGAACCAGTCCTCGCTCCACTGCCCGGCGTAGGCGGCGATCGGGACGGCCTTGTCGATGACAGTGTCGAAGGCCCTGCGCACGTCGGGGTTCTCGGTGGCGACGATCGTGCCATCGGGCTTCTCGTAGGTGATGGCCAGCTGGTTCATCACGCCCTGCAGCACGGAGTTCGCGGAGTCGATGAAGGGCTTGCCGGTCTTGGACTTGTAATCCGCGCCAACGGCGAAGAAGGCATCCCAGGTCGGGAACAGGGCCCCTACCGCAGCCCGGTCGGTGGGCAGGCCCGCCGCCTCGAACAGGTCGGCGCGGTAGCAGACGCCCTGCGGGCCGATGTCGGTGCCGTAGGCGACCAGATTGCCGGACGAGTCGGTCGCGGATGCTTCCTTCCAGTCCAGCCAACGGCCCTTGAGGGCCGAGTCCACCGGCGCGAGCAGGTCGGCGTACTGCATCATCTCGGCGAACCAGTCGATCTCGACCGCCTCGACGTCGGCCAGACCCGACTTGCCGAGCTTCTGGAAGAAGTTCGACCGGGCGTCGTTGGAGGTCGCGGCCTTGTTGTGCACGACCTTGATGCCGGTCGCGGCGGTGAACTCGGCCAGCAGCGCGTCGGTGTAACCGAAGTCGTTGAAGGTGGCCAGGGTCAGGGTGATGTCGGCGGGCTTTTCGGTGTTGCTGCCTCCCGGGTCGTTTCCGCCGGCGTTGCAGGCGGTGAGAGCCAGGACGGAGACGGATACGGCGGCTGTCGCCGTCATCATCCGGCGCAATGCGCGTGTTTTCACGGTTCACTCCTTTGTGCGGTGGTGCATGTGGTCAATGATACGAACGTGGGAGCGCTCCCACGGGGTGCAAGCCACTCTATGGGAGCGCTCCCACAGCGTCAAGACCCTCTTTTCGCGAGTTCCTCCCGGTGATCCCGAGATCCGCGTCCGGGGCCGCCGCCGCATCCAGCGCGCCCCTTCCGGTAGGCACCCGGGTGTCGCTACTCTGTGTGCAACAACACCCACCTGAAGGAGTCCCATGTCTTTGTGGAAAGTCCATGGCGATGGGCGCAGCGTTGCGCCCGGCGCCGTCGTCAAGCCGGATGAGCGCCTGAACTGGCCGAGCACCATCGCGATCGGTCTGCAGCACGTCGTCGCCATGTTCGGCGCGACATTCCTGGTGCCGCTGCTGACCGGGTTCCCGGTCTCGACGACTCTGCTGTTCTCGGGTCTCGGCACGATCCTCTTCCTGCTGCTGACCGGCAACCGCCTGCCCAGCTACCTGGGATCGTCCTTCGCGTTCATCGCGCCGATCATGGCCTTCAACGGCGGCAACCGCCTGGAGACCTCCGAGCAGATCGGCCAGGCGCTGCTCGGCGTCTTCGTCGCCGGTGTGCTGCTGGCTGCCGTCGGCTTCATCGTGCAGGCCACCGGCACCGGCTGGATCGAGAAGCTCATGCCGCCGGTGGTCTCCGGCGCGATCGTGGCTCTGATCGGCCTCAACCTCGCGCCGGTGGCCTGGCTGAACTTCCAGACCGATGCGCTGCTGGGCTCGATCACGCTCGTCGCCTGCATCCTGTTCGCCGTGCTCTTCCGCGGATTCCTCGGACGCATCTCGATCTTCCTCGGCGTCGTCGTCGGCTACCTCGTCGCCGTGGTCATGGGCAAGGTGGAGTTCAGCTCGGTGGCGGATGCCGCATGGATCGGCCTTCCCGAGTTCCACCTCCCCGCCTTCGGCGACGCCGTCGCCTGGGGCGGCCTGGTCATGTTCCTGCCGGTGGTGCTCGTGCTGATCGCCGAGAACGTCGGGCACGTTCGCGGCGTCGCGGTGATCGCCGAGGACCCCTCGATCAACAAACGCACGGGCCGGGCGCTGCTCGCCGATGGCATCGCCACGACCGTCGCCGGCGCTTTCGGGGGCTCGGGCACGACCACCTACGGCGAGAACATCGGCGTGATGGCCGCAACCCGCGTCTACTCGACCGCCGCCTATTGGGTGGCCGGGCTCTTCGCGATGCTGCTGGCCTTCTCGCCCAAGGTCGGGGCGGTGCTGTTCACGATCCCGACGGGCGTCATCGGCGGCGTCACCACCGCGCTGTACGGCCTCATCGGGGTGATCGGCATCAAGATCTGGGTCGACAACCAGGTGGACTTCTCGCGCCCGGTCAACCAGTTCACGGTGGCGGTGGCCTTCGTCGTCGCCATCGCCGGCTTCGGCATGACCCTGGGGCAGCTGCAGTTCGGCGGCATCGTGCTGGGCACGATCGCGGCGCTGCTGATCTACCACGTCGGCAACGCCATCGCCCGCTGGCGCAAGACGGGTGCCGACGACGGCGGCCCTATCGTCCCCATCGGCCAGCTCGGCGGCGACTACCAGGGCAAGTGACCCGGGCGGTCCCACGGATGCACACTCTGCGTCTCGCGCGCGTGCATCCGTGGGACCGCTTCGCGCGCCGCCGGTGAGTGGTCCCACGAACTCACGCGGCGAAGGCCGCCCACGTGAGTCGGTGGGGCCGAGCGGCGTGGGCGGCTACGCTGGCTGGGTGGCCTCCCCCGAACTCGACCGCGCCGAATCGCTCATCCGCAGCATCCCGGACTACCCCGAGCCGGGCATCCTCTTTCGCGACATCACGCCGCTGCTGGCGGATGCCGAGGCGTTGCGCGCGACGACGGACGCCCTGATCGCGCCGTTCGAGGGGCAGTTCGACGTGGTCGCGGGGATCGAGGCCCGCGGGTTCATCCTCGCCGGTGCGGCGGCCATCGCCGCGGGCGTCGGGCTCATTCCGATCCGCAAGGCCGGCAAACTCCCGCGGCCCGCCGCATCCATCGACTACACCCTCGAGTACGGCACCGCGACAATCGAGATGCACGACGATCTGCCCGCGGGATCCCGGGTGCTGCTCATCGACGACGTGCTGGCCACGGGCGGCACGCTCGCCGCGGGGCGCAAGCTCGTCCAGCGCCTGGGCAGCACGGTCATGGGCATCTCGGTGCTCTTCGAGATCTCGGGGCTCGGCGGGCGCGAGCTCATCGGTGACCTGCACACCGTGTTCGCGTCCTGAGCAAGGGTCGCCGGCCCCGCCGATAGGATGAGAGGGCACCCCCGACATCCGGAGCCTCGAATGCCCACCATCGTCGTCGACGTCATGCCCAAGTCCGAACTCCTCGACCCGCAGGGCAAAGCCGTCTCGGGTGCCCTGACCCGGCTCGGCATCGACTCCTTCAGGGACGTGCGCATCGGCAAGCGCTTCGAGCTGCGGGTGGAGGGCGAGGTCACCGAGGCGGTGCTCGCCGAGGCGCGGCGTATCGCCGACGACATCCTCTCTAACGCGGTCATCGAGGACGTGGTCGGAGTCGAGGTCGTGCCGTGAGCATCCGGATCGGGGTCATCACCTTCCCCGGCTCGCTCGATGACCGCGACGCCCAGCGCGCCGTGCGCCTGGCCGGTGCCGAGCCCGTGGCCCTCTGGCACGGCTCGCACGACCTGGAGGGCGTCGACGCGCTGATCCTGCCCGGCGGCTTCAGCTACGGCGATTACCTGCGCTCGGGCGCGATCGCGGCGCGATCGCCGATCATGGCCGAGGTGAAGGATGCCGCGGCCGCCGGGATGCCGATCCTCGGCATCTGCAACGGCTTCCAGATGCTCGTCGAGGCGCACCTGCTGCCCGGGGGACTGATCCGCAACGACCACCAGCACTTCGTCCGGCGCGACCAGCGGATGCGCGTGGAGAACACGAGCTCCGCCTGGACCAACCAGTTCGCGCCGGGGCAGGAGATCGTCATCCCCTTGAAGAACGCCGAGGGCGGCTACATCGCGAGCACCGACGCCCTCGACCGGATCGAGGGCGAGGGCCTCGTCGCCTTCCGGTACGTCGGCATCAATCCCAACGGATCACTGCGCGACATCGCGGGTCTGGTGAACGAGCGCGGAAACGTGGTCGGCCTCATGCCGCATCCCGAGCATGCGACCGAGCCGGGTTTCGGACCCGACACCTCCGCCGCGATGCGTGCGGGAACGGACGGGCTGGCGTTCTTCGAGAGCGCCATCGCGCATCTCGCCGCCGTCGCGGCCTAGCCCCGTCCTGGCCTGGCCCCGGCCGGGGCCGCGCCGCGAAACTCCTAACGAATGCACGAGTTCAACACGAATGCACGAGTGTTTCGCCGGATTTCTCGTGCACCCGTGTTCGGGTCGTGCATTCGTAGGGGTGTATCGGGGGCATCGCGCGTCGTACCGGCGTAGGCGCACCGGTGTCGACGGCTACGCAGCGAAGACCGGCGGCCACACCCCGATGATCAGGGCCATCGCCAGGACGGTGACCAGTTCCATCCCGATGTTCATCACCGTCAGGGTGACGGGACGCCCCTCGAAGCTGTCGTGCGTGACGAAGCGGGCGGCGGTGAAGCCCACCCAGAGGATGACGCCGGTCAGCAGCGCCGCGACGAGGAACTCGCCGCCGTAGAACTTGTGGGCGATCGTCGTCGCACCCGCGAGCACCCAGGCGAGCAGGAACGAGGTGACGACCGCGACGATGATGGGACGCCACGCGGCCGCGGTCGTCTCGGGCTTGGGCACCTTGGCCAGCTCCATCCAGCGATTGCCGAACACCTTCGGCGTGTACCAGACCGAGCCGATCACCATGCTCGCGAACGTCGCCGCGAGCACGGCCCAGTAGTTGATCTCGGGCACCATTGCTCCTCCTTGGATCGATGCTGCTCAGGATACTCGCCGACGGCACCCGTGCCCAGGTGTGCCACGCGGAGCGCGCCCACAAGAGCGCCGCACGGAAGGATATTGCCCGGCCAAGGGCGAGAAGCGATCCGGCCTCTGTCGAGCCCGGATCCTGGCCCGGCCGCGGCGATAGGGTGAGACCGTGAGCCTCGTCGTCACCGTTCCCACCGCGCGCTTGGCCGAGAACATCGGCACCCCGCCCGAGGGGGCGGAGGTGCTCGTCTGGGACATGACGACGCCAGCGCCCCACGAGCGCCTCGGCATCGTAGTGCCCCCCTACATGGGCAGCCCTGCAGCGCTCGCGGCGCTGCAGGGGCTGGACGTGGGACTCGTGCAGAGTCAGTCGATCGGATACGACGGCGTCGCCGAGACGCTGCCCGCGGGCATCCCCTTCGCCAACGCCGCCTCGGTGCACGAGACCTCGACGGCCGAGCTCGCCCTCGCCCTCACCCTGGTCGCGCAGCGCCAGTTCCCGCGATTCGTGCTCGCCCAGGAGCGGGGCGAGTGGGCACCCGTCTTCGCGCAGAGCCTCGCGGACCGCCGCGTGTTGCTCATCGGCTTCGGCGGGGTGGGCACGGCCATCGCCCGCCGCCTGGCCCCCTTCGAGGTGCGGATGACGGCGGTCGCCCGCACGGCGCGCACCGAACAGGTCGACGGGGTCGGCACGGTCGAAGTGCACGGGATCGAAGAGCTCTCCGCGCTGCTGCCCGCGGCCGAGGTCGTCATCGTGTCGCTGCCCGGCACCACCGAGACGCACCACCTCTTCGACGCCGCGCTGCTCGGCCGCATGGCCGACGGTGCCCTGCTCGTGAATGTCGGACGCGGCTCGCTCGTGGACTCCGCGGCCCTGGACGCAGAACTCCGCAGCGGGCGGCTGCGCGCCGCCTTCGACGTGTTCGAGGAAGAGCCGCTTTCCGAGGGACATCCGCTGTGGACCGCGCCCGGCCTGGTGATCAGCCCGCACGTCGGCGGCGCCTCGACGGCCATGAATCCGCGGGTGGCCCGGCTCATCCGCGAACAGATCGAGCGGATGCTGCGGGGCGAGGCACCGCTGAACGTGGTGCTCCCGGCATCCTGAGCCCTGTGCCGCACGGCCCCGCCCGGTAGGCTCGAGGCCATGACCATCGACCTCGAAGCGCTCTACATCGACCTGCACCAGAACCCGGAGCTGTCCTTTCAGGAGACGCGAACGGCGGGGATCGCGGCGAGGCACCTGCGCGACCTCGGCTTCGAGGTGCACGAGCAGATCGGGGTGACCGGCGTCGCCGCGGTGCTCGCCAACGGGGAGGGGCCTGTCGTCTGGCTGCGCGCCGACATGGACGCTCTGCCCGTGCCGGAGCAGACCGGCCTGCCCTATGCGAGCACGGCACAGGGAGTCGACCCCACGGGCACCACCGTGCCCGTTATGCACGCCTGTGGCCATGACATGCACGTGACCGCAATGATCGGTGCGGCCGAACGCCTCGTCGCCGAACGCGAGAACTGGTCAGGCACGGTCGTCATCCTCATCCAGCCCGCCGAGGAGATCGGCTCCGGTGCCCGCGCGATGCTCGATGACGGGCTGCTGGGCCACGTGCCCGCACCCGACATCGTGCTCGGTCAGCACGTGACGCCCCTGCCCGCGGGCACGATCGGCGTGCGCCCGGGGACGCAGATGGCGGCCTCGGACGGTCTGAGCGTCACTCTGCACGGGAGGGGTGGGCACGGTTCGCGCCCGCACGCGACGATCGATCCGATCGTGATGGCGGCGGCCACGATCATGCGTCTGCAGACGGTCGCCTCGCGCGAGGTCGATCCCCGCGAGGTGGGTGTCGTCACCGTCGGCGCGATCCACGCCGGGCTGAAGAACAACATCATCCCCGCCGAGGCGCGGCTGGAGCTGAGCCTGCGCTACCCCGACGACGCCGGGCGCGAGAAGGTGCTCGCGAGCGTCGAGCGGATCGTGCGGGCCGAGGCCGCGGCATCCGGCGCCGAGAAGGAGCCCACGATCCAGACGCTGCACACCCTGCCCCCGACGATCAATGACGCGGATGCCACCGCCCGAACGGTCGCGGCCTTACACCGCGCCTTCGGCGAGGACGCAGTCGTCGACCCGGGCATGTTCACCGGCAGCGAGGACGTCTCGTGGTTCGCACGGGATGCCGGGGTCCCCCTGGTCTTCTGGTTCTGGGGCGGGCACGACCCGGTTGCGTACGCCGCAGCGCGGGATGCCGGGAGGATCGACAGCGACGTGCCCACCAACCATTCGCCCTTCTTCGCGCCGGAGATCCACCCCACCCTCGAGGTGGGCGTAACGGCTCTCGTCACGGCGGCACGGGAGTTCCTGGGCTAGATATCGGTCCCTGAGCCTGTCGAAGGGCCAGGCTCCGCACGGTCTGCCTCAGATCAGCGCCGTCGGATCGTGCCCGGCGGTCCCGCGGACGTGCTCACGAGCGTGCGCGACGGCGGAGTCCAGATTCTCGAAGAGGTGGTTCCGGTGCCGCAGCGATCGCAGGATCCCGACGCGCTCGGCGAGCCCGAGGTGCCGGGGCTGGATGCCCTTGACGAGCACCGCGATGCCGCGTCGCTGGAGACCGGTGATGAGCTCGGTGACGACCTGGGCACCCGTGGCATCCAGGAGCTGCAACTGCGACATCCGAATGATCACGACCTCGATGTCGCGCAGTTCCGCGAGACGCTCGAACATGCGCTCGGCCGCGCCGAAGAACAGTGATCCCTCGAGGCGGAAAAGGGCGATGCGCTCGTCGCCCATCTCGACCGCACCGGGCAGCTCTTCTCGGTGCACGCCGCTCGCGCGCGCGAGCTGGCGCAGCGAGAAGAAGGCCGCGACGAGGATGCCGATCAGCACCGCGTAGATGAGGTCGACGCTGACCGTCACGACGGCCGTGACGATGAAGACGACGGCATCGGCGCGGGTGGCGCCCATCACCGTGCGCACGGTGGCGATCGAGATCATCCGAAAAGCGGTCACCATGAGCACGCCGGCGAGTGCGGCGAGCGGGATGCGCGAGACGATCCCGGCACCCACGAGCACCACGAGCAGGAGGAGCAGACCGTGCGTGACCGAGGCGAGCCGCGTGCGCGCGCCAGCGCGTACGTTGACGGCCGTGCGGGCGATCGCTCCGGTCGCGGGCATGCCGCCGAAGAAGCCGGCGGCGATCGAGGCGAGCCCCTGCCCCACGAGCTCGCGGTCGCCGTCATAGCCGCCGGTGTCGGCGAGGGATGCCGCAACCCGGGCCGACAGCAGGGACTCGATCCCGGCGAGCGCCGCTACGGCGAGCGCTGGTCCCAGCAGCGCCGCGATAGTCGCCCACTCTGCCGTGGGGAGCGTGGGTGCCGGCAGCCCTACGGGTAACTCGCCGATGGTGTCGACCGGGAGGTGGAAGACCCAGACGAGCACGGCGGCGAGCGCGATCGCGACGAGCGACCCCGGGAAGCGCGGGTGGATCTTCGGGCTGAGCAGCATGACCGCGACGACGATCGCCACCAGGCCCAGCGACCAGCCGAGCTTCGGCCAGGCGACCGTCATGAGCGACTGCACGGCGGCGACGGCCGCATTGGTGCTCTCACCGACCCCGGTTCCGGTCGCCGTCGGCACCTGCTGCAGGAAGATGATGATCGCGATGCCGAGAGTGAAGCCCTCGATCACGGGCCATGGGATGTAGCTGACGGTGCGCCCGAGCCGCAGAACACCGGCGAGCAGCACGATCAGGCCCGACATCAGGCACACCATGCCCAGCACGGCACTGCCGTAGGTGGCCATGATGGGTGCGAGCACGACGACCATCGCGCCCGTCGGGCCGGACACCTGCACGGGCGAGCCGCCGAAGATCGCCGCGACGATCCCGGCGATGATCGCGGTGACCAGGCCCGCCTCCGCCCCGGCACCCGAACTGACCCCGAAGGCGAGGGCGAGCGGCAGCGCCACGATGCCGACGGTGATCCCCGCAGCCAGATCGACCCGCCAGGTGCGCCCGAGTCCCCGATAGTCGTCGCGCGAGGGGGCGAGGCTGCGGACGAGGGATGCCGCGCTCATCCGGCATCCGGAATCGCGGGCAGGCCATCGCGCTCGACGAGTTGGCGCTGCGTGGCCTCGAGGATCTCGCCGAGCAGGGTCCGCGCGACCCGCAGCAGGTCGGCGACCTGCGCGTAGGCGAGACGATAGAAGACGAGGCTGCCGCGGCGCTCGGCGACCACCAGGCGGTTGCGGCGCAGAACGCCGAGGTGCTGCGAGAGGTGGGAGGGCTCGAGGTCGGTGACGGTCAGGATGTCTGAGACGGATGCTTCGTCGGCGGCCGAGAGCACCTCGAGGATGCGGATGCGGATGGGGTGCGCAAGACCCTTGAACAGGCCCGCTTTCACCTCGTACAGCGGGCGGTTCGGATCGCTGAGCACGGGTACCTCCGATGCACCGATTCACGCATTCATGATTTGATGAAATCATCATACCGTCATGCAGAAGCATCTTCGCGCAGATGCGAGCCCAGCTCATTCGTGCAGCAGCGACTCCCGCGTCGAGGGCCGCGAATCCTGCGGCGCGACCGTCTCGAGGGTGCGCACGAGCAGCAGCATCCAGGTCAGCCCGAGTCCCACGATGATGACCTCCAAGGCCGTCACGGTGTACAGCCGGAACACCTCGCTGAGCACGAACGCGGCGGCCAGCAGCACGATCAGCGCGGTTGTCGAGATGAGCAGCGTGCGTGGCGGACCGGGCATGACCAGCACGGTGACGATCCCGGCGAGAAGGAAGAGGCCGATCGCGGCGAAGGCCGCGAGGTTGTGCACGAACGGTGCGCGATGCACGGGGATCAGGCCGACCGCGGCGAGCGCGATGCCGCTGCCCGCCCAGAGCCCGACGACGCCGGCGATGCGCCCGAGCGCCGCGTCACCCAGGAGCCGGTGCAGATCGCGGCCGATGTAGGCCCCGACCGTGGCGATGAGCAGGCCCGCGACAAAGACGGTGCCGTTGAAGGCCCAGGCACCGACACCGGTGCCGAGGACGGAGAAGTTGTTCTCCCACCAGCGCGGGTCGGCCGCCGTCAGCATCGCGAAGATCGTGCCGACGAGCAGATAGACGAGCAGGAGCTCCGCGAGGTCTCCTGTGCGCAACCCCACCCCGGCACCGAACGCGAACCGCCCGCCGACAGCGCTCGCGACCCCGATGAGCAGACCCCCGCCGAGGGCAGAGAGCTCGAGGCCCTGCATCCCGACCGCGAGAACTTCGCCCGCGAGCAGCACGCCAAGGGCGGTCACGCTCGCAAAGGCTATCGTGAGCGCAACGGTCGCAAGGCCCGACACGATGGCCTGCCACCGCGGCATCGGCACCGTCTCGCCGCGCCGGTGCACGAAGGTGCTGACGACGAATGCGGCCGCACCGAGAGCACCTGAGATCATGGCGGCGGGCAGACCCCATGAGCCCTCGCCCGAGACCGGCCGGGGCAGACCCCAGAGAGCGGCCGCGCCGATAGCGGTGCCGAGCGCGAAGCAGGCGATCGTGGTCCAGATCGCGCTCGCTCCCCGGGGACGCGGTGGCTCATGCATCCCCCTATGCAATCACGAACCCCGGACCCCTCGCGGCTGGTCTACGCTGGCCTGTGCAAAACTCTTCGAAAGGAGCAGGATGCCAGGATTCACCCTCACCCGGGCACAGGCCGAGCTTGCCGCGCTCGAGGACCCGAAGATGCGTGCCGTCAACGTGCGCCACGGCGACGAGCACGGCATCAACCTCGGCCGGATGCGCGCGCTCGCGAAGGAGATCAAGCTCGACCAGGATCTCGCCCGCGGACTCTGGGCGAGCGGCGATGTCGCCTCTCAACTGCTCGCGCTCCTGATCTGCCGGCCGCGCGACTTCAGCGCCGAGGACCTCGACGCGATGGTCCGCGACACCCGCTCGGCCAAGGCGCACGACTGGTTCGTGAACTACGTCGCCAAGAAGAGTCCGCTCGCCGAGCCGATGCGCTCGCGCTGGTTCGACGATCCGGATCCGGACGTCGCGGCCGCCGCGTGGTCCCTCACGACGGCGCGCGTGATCAAGGATCCCGAGGGTCTGGACCTCGCGCACCTGCTCGACCTCATCGAGCGCGATATGAAGGATGCTCCGGCCCGCCTGCAGTGGGCGATGAACGAGACGCTCGCGAATATCGGCATCCACAACCCCGCGCTGCGCGCCCGCGCGCTCGACATCGGCGAGCGCCTGCAGGTGCTCGCCGACTATCCCACCCCGCCCGGGTGCACCTCGCCCTTCGCCCCGCTCTGGATCGGAGAGATGGTCAGGCGCGCCGAGGGCTGAGCCTCGCAAGCCTCGCAAGCCGGCTGCCAGCTCCGGGAGGTGCCGCACACTGACGGAATCCCGCTCGGATTCCGACCGGATGCGGCGACTGCCCGTACGCGGGGGCCGCGTAGGCTGGGCGCATGAGCACCCACATCGCTGCCCACCCAGACCAGATCGCCCCCCTCGTCCTGTTCCCCGGCGACCCGCTGCGCGCACGGTGGATCGCCGACACCTTCCTCGAGGGTGCCGAATGCTATTCCGAGGTGCGCGGGATGCTGGGCTTCACCGGCACCTGGAACGGCCACCGCATCTCGGTGCAGGGCTCGGGGATGGGGATGCCCTCGGCATCCATCTACGCCAACGAGCTGTTCGAGGAGTACGACGTGCAGACGATCGTGCGCGTCGGCTCCTGCGGGGGGCTCACCGAGAAGGTCGGGATGCGCGACATCATCATCGCGCAGGGCGCCTGCACCGACTCCGGGATCAACCGGGTGCGCTTCGGTGGCCTCGACTACGCGCCCATCGCCGACTTCGGGCTGCTGCGGGCTGCGGTCACGGCAGCCGAGACGATGGATCTGAGCACCGCGGTGCACGTCGGGCTGCTGCTGTCGAGTGACCAGTTCTACAGCACCCGGCCCGAGCTGAACGAGCCGATGCTCCGCCACGGCGTGCTCGGGATCGAGATGGAGACGAGCGCGCTGTATACCCTTGCCGCCTACTACGGCCGGCGAGCCCTCAGCATCTGCACGGTCTCGGATCACCTCGTCACGCACGAGAGCACGAGCGCGCAGGAGCGCGAGCAGACCTTCGGCGACATGATCCAGATCGCCCTGGCGGCCGCGACCGCCTGATCCCGTGCCCTCTCTCGATCACTCTCGCTCGCGCGGTGCCGATCCGGATGCCGTCTACACGGCGTTCATCGAGTGGGTGGAGAACAGCGGCATCCGCCTGTATCCCGCACAGGATGAAGCGGTCATCGAGATCGTCTCGGGGCAGCACCTGATCCTGTCGACGCCGACCGGAACGGGCAAGTCGCTGGTGGCGGTGGGGGCGCACCTCGCGGCGCTCGCCGCCGGGATCCGGTCGTACTACACCGCGCCGATCAAGGCGCTGGTGAGCGAGAAGTTCTTCGCCCTGGTCGACATCTTCGGTGCCGAGAGCGTCGGGATGGTCACGGGTGACTCGGCCGTGAACGCCGAGGCGCCGATCATCTGCTGCACGGCCGAGATCCTCGCGAACCTCGCGCTGCGCGAGGGGGCTTCGGCGGATGTCGGGCAGGTGGTGATGGACGAGTTCCACTTCTACGCCGATCCCGAGCGCGGCTGGGCCTGGCAGGTGCCGCTGCTGACGCTGCCGCGGGCGCAGTTCGTGCTGATGTCGGCGACGCTCGGGGATGTGACGGATCTGGCATCCGACCTCACCCGGCGGACGGGACGCGAGACGGCGGTGGTCACCGGGGTCGAGCGTCCGGTGCCACTGCACTACTATTACGAGACCACCCCCATCCACGAGACGATCGAGCAGCTGCTCGAGACGGGTCAGGCACCGGTCTACATCGTGCATTTCTCGCAGGCCGCCGCGATGGAGCGCGCGCAGGCGCTCGCCTCGGCGAAGGTGGCCTCGCGCGAGCAGCGGGACGCCATCGCGGAGCTCATCGGCACCTTCCGTTTCACGACGGCCTTCGGCAAGACGCTCTCGCGCCTGCTGCGGCTCGGCATCGGCGTGCACCACGCGGGGATGCTGCCGAAGTACCGCCGCCTGGTCGAGCAGCTCGCCCAGCGCGGGATGCTGCGGGTGATCTGCGGCACCGACACGCTGGGGGTCGGGATCAACGTGCCGATCCGCACGGTGCTGCTCACCGCCCTGACGAAGTTCGACGGCACCCGGATGCGACAGCTCACCGCGCGCGAGTTCCACCAGGTGGCCGGCCGCGCGGGGCGAGCCGGGTTCGATACGGCCGGGACCGTCGTCGTGCAGGCGCCGGAGCACGAGACGGAGAACCTCGCGGCCATCCGCAAGGCGGCCCTTCGACAGGCTCAGGGACCGGACTCGAAGAAGAAGCGCAAGGTCGTCCGCAAGAAGGCACCGGAGGGCTTCGTCTCGTGGGGCGAGCCGAGTTTCCAGCGGCTGGTCGCGGCGGAGCCGGAGACCCTGACCTCGCATATGCAGGTCACGAGCGCGATGATCCTGAACGTCATCGCTCGCGGCGGCGACGTCTTCGGAAATATGCGCGCGCTGGTATATGACAATCACGAACCGCAAGCGCGGCAGCACGAGCTGGCGCGTCGCGCGCTGGCGATCTACCGCACGCTGCGCGAGTCGGGGATCGTCGAGCAGCGCTTCGACCCTTCGGCTCGGCTCAGGGCAGGCAGGATCAGCGACCGGATGCTGATCAAGCTCACCGTCGACCTGCAGCCGAACTTCGCGCTGAACCAGCCGCTCTCGCCCTTCGCCCTGGCGGCCTTCGACCTGCTCGATCCCGGGGATCCCGCCTTCGCCCTCGACGTGCTCTCGATCCTGGAGGCGACGCTCGACGACCCGCGCCCGGTGCTCGGCCAGCAGGAGTTCCTCGCCCGCGGCGAGGCGGTGGCGGCAATGAAGGCCGAGGGGATCGACTACGACGAACGGATGGAGCTGCTCGAGCAGATCACCCACCCGAAGCCGCTCGAAGAGCTGCTGGCGCAGTCGTTCGAGGTATTCGCGGCGGCGCAGCCCTGGGTCCGCGACTTCGAGCTGCGACCCAAGTCCGTCGTGCGTGACATGTACGAGCGGGCGATGTCGTTCGGGGAATACATCGCGTTCTACAAGGTCGCCCGCTCCGAAGGCGTCGTGCTGCGCTACCTGTCGGACGCCTACCGGGCCGCCTCGCAGACCATCCCCGAGCACGTCAAGAACGAAGAGCTGCGCGACCTCATCGAGTGGCTCGGCGAGCTCGTGCGTCAGGTCGACTCGTCGCTGCTGGACGAGTGGGAACAGCTGCGCTCAGGGTCGGATCCCGGGTCCCCGAGCTCGTCCGGGTCCCTGAGCTCGTCGAAGGGCGACGAGCCGATCGTCCCGCCCGCCCCCCGACGCCTCACCACCAACACGCGCGCCTTCCGCATCCTCGTCCGCAACGAGCTGTTCCGGCGGGTGCAGCTCGCCGCGCGCGACGAGGTCGCAGCCCTCGAGGAGCTGGATCCCGAGTTCGGCGAGGCGGCCTGGGATGCGGCTCTCGAGGCGTACTTCGCCGAGCACGACGAGATCCTCACGGGTCCGGATGCGCGCAGCAGCGCCCTGCTGATCCTCGACGAGTCAACGCCGGTGTGGACGGCGCGGCAGATCCTCGACGATCCCGCCGGCGACCACGACTGGGCGATCTCGGCGACCATCGACCTCGCCGCCTCCGATGAAGCGGGCGAGGCCGTGGTGACCGTCACCTCGGTCGGACGCCTCTGAGGCCGGCCGCCGCGTTTCGTCTTCGCGCCTGCGGCGCTCCGCTCAACGACCGAGTGCAATCCCGATCGTTGAGCGAGCCGAAGGCGAGACGAAACGACGCCTCCCGCCGAGCACGCGCCGTCGCTCAGCTCCCGGATGCCGCGAGCAGACCCTCCAGCCGCGCGTAGGACGCCTCCATGCCCTCCGCCATGCCGGTGGCGAGGATCATGTCACGGGTCTGGATGTCCGGATACTCGATGATGAGCGTGACGAGGGTTGCGCCGTCCTCCTCGTAGAAGCGCAGGTCGTTGAGCGTCTCTGGCTCGGGAACGCCCTGCATCCGCTCGGTCGAGATGATCCGCGAGGGCGGCTCGAAAAGCAGCACCTCGCCCTCGAACCCGAAGGCCTCGCCTTCGGTCTCGCCGACGGGCGCCCAGGAGTTGCGATGGGCAGCACCGGGCACGGTGGCGATGACGCACTCGGTCATCTCCCACCCGTCGGGTCCGAGCATCCACTGGCGAACGAGGTCCTCGTCGTTGTAGGCGCGCCAGACCAGCTCGCGCGGACCGTTGATCAGTCGCGTGATCGACACGTGGGTGTCATCGAGCAGCTCGACCTGCGTGCCCTTGCCCTCAGCGAAGGCGCGGAGCCCTGCGAGCACCGCGTCGATCTGGCTCATTGCCTGGCGGGTGCCCTCGATGGCACCCATCTCGACGACCTGCTCGAGCGCCTCGAGCGAGTCGAAGTAGGTCGTGCCCAGCATCCGGGTCCCGGCATCCGTCGAGGTGAACTCGAAGCTCATGCGCATGGACGGGAAGCCTTCGAGAGGCTTGCCCTCCTCGTCGGTGAACGAGTCGAGCACCTCGAAGCGGTGCGGAGCCTCGACGCGCAGGAACTCCCAGCTTCCGGACGAGGTTTCGCCGCGCGGTCCGTGCATCGTGTAGTTCGCCCGGCCGCCGACGGTCTGGTCGAAGGAGGTGAAGGTGGCCGGCCATGTCGGCGGACCCCAGAAGCGCTCCAGCTGGCGCGGGTCGGAGTAGGCCGCCCACACGCGCTCGAGGGGGGCGGCGAAGTCGGCGACGATCGTCATCGTCAGGTTCTCGGCGTCGGTGGTGATGTCGGTTACGGGCATTGTCTCTCTCCCTAGGGGTCGGTCGTGGGGCTCAGTGCTCGGTCGTGGAGGTCAGGAGTCGCTCCCTGCGGTCAGGGGTCGGCCCCTGAGCCGGTCGAAGGACCGGCGAGCAGGTCGTCGAGGCGGGCGATGCGAGCCCGCCAGAGGTCTTCGTAGCGGGCCAGAAGCGCCCGGGCGCGCGCGATCATGTCCGGGTTGGCGCGGACGAGGCGCTCACGCCCCTCGGCGCGCTTGATGATGAGGCGGGCCTCCTCGAGCACCGCGACGTGCTTCTGCACCGCGGCGAAGGACATGTCGTACTCGCGGGCGAGTGCGGAGACGGACTGCTCGCGGTCGATCGTGCGGCGCAGGATGTCCCGCCTCGTCGCCGTGGCGAGGGCCTGGAAGACACGGTCGATCTCCGTCTCGCTCAGTTCAGATTGTGCAACCATTTGGTTGTAGATTACGCCCAGTCGCAACCCGTGTCAAGTCATCTCCGCGTGTCAGATGACACCTGTTGACAGCGTGAAACCAGCCGTTCGTCACCTGTGTCCGACCGCGGTCGGGGGGGTCAGTCGGTCAATCGGCGGACGAGGTCTTCCCAGCCGCGGCTCAGCCGGGCCTCGAGCGGTTCGTCCGGTCGGGTGTGGTCCTGCGGGGCTGTATAGAGCAGAAGAGGAACCTCCAACGCAGCAGTGAGCTGCATCGCCAGGACGTCCAGGTCAGTCGCTTCGACGTGGAGTTGGGCCAGCAGCATCCGGACGTGTCGCTGAGTCATGGTGGCCGGCGGGCCGGAAGGCACGGTCGCGCGCCCACCCATGGCCGCGCGGGCGATCTCGCGGTTCTCCTGCAGGAACTCGAGCCGTGCGGGACCGAATGCGAGCAGTCGGTCCAACGGCTCCGCGCCAGGGCCGAGCGGCTGGGGGCCGGAGAGGATTCGAGCCTGGAACCCTCGCTCCCCCGCGTCCAGAAGGGCCATGAAGATTCCGGCCCGGGTACCGAACCGTCGAAAGACGGTGCCTTTCCCCAGCCCGGAACGCTCGGCCAGGGCATCCATGGTGATCTTGTCGACGCCCACTTCCGCCACCATGTCGCGTGCGGCCTCGATGAGCACGGCTCGATTCCGGGCGGCATCGGCTCGCTCGGTGTTCACGCGCTCCCCCTCTCCGCTGGTTCTTCTCGTGCCGATTTTACTTTCCCAGCATAAACGGGGTAACGTTCTACTTACTAAACGGGGTGAAGTCCGTTTACAGCCGACAGGAGCAAGGATTCCATGACCCAGTTCGACACCCTGCCCGATGACCGAACAGTCGCCGCGACCCCGGACTACGCACTGGGCAGCGTGCACGCGATCACCGAGGACGGCGAGCTGCTGATTGGATCCGCATCCGGCAGCCAGTTCGCGCGGGCGCACTCATTGGAATCACGGAGGTTTGACAATGGAATTCGGAACTCTGAGCATCGGGGATGTCACCCGCGACCCCGTCAGCAGTGAACTCGTCTCCGAGTATGAGCGCATCCACGCGCTCACGCGCATCGCCGTACATGCCGAGGAAGCCGGCTTCGACGTGTTCGCGATAGGAGAGCATCACAACCCGCCGTACATCTCCAGCGCCGACTCCACGCTGCTGGCCTATATCGCCGCGCGAACATCTCGGATCACGCTGTCGACCGGCACTACCCTTATCACGACCAATGACCCGGTGAAGATCGCCGAGGAGTTCGCCACCCTGCAGCACCTCTCCGACGGCCGGGTCGACCTGATGCTCGGGCGCGGCAACACCCCGATGGTGTACCCCTGGTTCGGATACAACTACGAAGACAGTCTCGGGCTCACGTTCGAGCACTACGAGTTGCTGCGACGGCTGTGGCGTGAGGAGAACCTCGACTGGGCCGGCCGCTATCGCACGGCGCTGACCCGATTCACCTCGGTTCCGCGTCCCCTGGACGACGTTCCGCCGTTCGTATGGCACGGCTCCATCAGCAGCCCCGAGATCGCGGAGCAGGCGGCCAAGTACGGCGATGGCTTCTTCATCAACAACAACTTCGCGCCGATGGAGCACTACGCCCGCTCTGTCGCCCTGTACCGCGAACGGTTCTCCTTCCATGGCCACGGCAATCCTGAGGACGGAATCGTCGGCGCCGGAGGCGGGATCTGGGTGCGCCCCAACTCCCAAGACGCCATCAAGGAGTACCGCCCGTACTACAACGCGCACCCCATCCACGCTCGATCGGGCCTCTCGCTCGAGGAGGAAGTTGCGCTCACCGGCCTGACGGTCGGAAGCCCGTCGCAGGTGGTCGAGAAAGTACTGACCTTCCCGGATCACTTCGGACCCCTGCACCGGGTGCTGTTCGGCTTCGACTATGGCGGCATCCCCGAGACCAAGATCCACGAGGTCATCGACCTCGTGGGCGCCGAAGTGCTGCCGGTGCTGCGCAAGGAGCTCGCCTGAGCCCCGACGACTGTCATAGGCATTCGGTCGCGGTTCTCAGATCGGAGGTTGGAACAGGACGAACAATCCCGCAACCCGGGTCCATGCGGTGGCATCGATTGACACGACCGGACAGTGGGACGATGAGATCACTGCTCCCGCGACCGAGGGATCGTCGATCAGGAAGAGCTTGCGGAGTGGTCCTCACGGCCGTTGGATCCGAACCGTGATCCCGACACTTCTGCGGATCCATCCACGATCACGCGCCGCACCGGCAGAGCCTCGGGATGCTCGCGCTGCAGCCAGGTCATGATCTGCTCTCGCACATGAGCGCGCAGCAGCACCATGTTGCCGGCATCCGCCGCCGAGACGACGAAGCGCAGCGTCACGAAGCCGCCCTGCGAACCGGTGACCAGCACATCGGCGCGCCGTCGATCCCAGAGCTCGGACTCCTCGACGACGGATAGGAAACGCGCGCGCACCGCATCCATCGGCACCCGCCAATCGAGATCCATGAACACGGTGCCGAGGATCTCGTCGGTCGTGCGCGTCCAGGTCTCGAAGGGGGTCGAGGTGAAGTAGCTCGACGGCAGCACGAGCCGGCGCTCATCCCAGATGTGCACGACGACATAGGTGAGGTTGATCTCGCCGACGCGCCCCCACTCACCCTCGACGACGACGGTGTCATCGACGCGGATCGCATTGGTGAAGGCGAGCTGGATGCCGGCGATGAGGTTGCCGAGCACCGACTGCGCCGCAAGACCGGCGACGATCGAGACGATGCCGGCCGAGGCGAGCAGGCTGGTGCCGACCACCCGCATCCCGGGAAAGCTGAACAGCACCGCACCCAGCGCGAGCACTCCGATGATCGCGAGGGTGAGGCGATGGATGACCATGATCTGCGTGCGGCGCTTGCGCCCGAGGGCGCCTTCGACCTCCTCTTCGTGCGCGAAGAGGCGCTCGAATCCGAAGGAGATCAGAGCCCCAAGCAGCCAGGCGCCCGTGATGATCGCGGTGATCAGCAGCGCGTGCGCGGCGATCGGCCACCAGGGCTCTCTGGCGGGCGCGGTGGTTCCGGCGGCGATCCAGACGGCGACGAGGATGGCCATCACGATCAAGGGCAGCCGGATGCGGCGGCCGAGCTCGCCGATCCACGGCACGCGGCGGCCGAGCCGCACGAGCGCGACTCTCACGATCAGCACGAGCACGATAGCGATCAGAACCGCGATGCCGCCAATGACAGCGGTGCCGAGCCAGCTGACCGGATCGATGCTCCATGCAGTCGCCATTCACTCAGCGTAGGCGGGATGGCACTCACGAGACACCCCCGGTTCTGAGTACCATGGCAGATCGTTCCTGAGGACATGGACGAGCTCGCTGCGCGAGCCGACTCCTACCAGCGGATGCCGGGGACGAAGTGGTCATCGTGGATCTCTGACGCCGAGGATGCAGGCTGGAGGCATGGGACCTTCACAGCTCCGGCGCGACCATGTCGGTGGTGTTGCGGCCCCGGCCCGGCGAACGGATGTAGGTGGGCTGTGGTTTCCCGAGATCCCCTCGGCGCAGAGGTCGGGCCGCTGCCTGGCGGGACTCAAGTTCACCAAGATGCGGGGACGCGAATCCCTTAATTGCGTCTTGACTTATATAAGTCTATATTGATACTCTGTTCCTGTGAACGCGTTCGATGTGCTCGGCGATCCGGTCAGGCGCCGCATCCTGGAACTGCTTGCCACGGGCGAGCAGTCCGCGGGCGCGATCGGCGGCGCGATCGGGAGGGAGTTCGGCATCTCACAGCCGGCGGTCTCGCAGCACCTGCGGGTGCTGAGGGAGTCCGGGTTCACCACCGTCCGAGCCGAGGGGACCCGGCGCCTCTACGCCGTCGACGCCGCCCCGCTGGAAGAGGTCGAGGTGTGGCTGGAGCGGTTCGGTCAGTTCTGGGGCCAACGCCTGGACGCCCTCGCCGTGGAGCTGGCGCGCGGCCGGCGGGAACGTCGCGCCCACAGCCCTGAGACACCCCCCGCGAACCGCCACCCGGCGACCAACAGTGAGGAAGACGAATGATCGACATCGAACAGGTCAACGACACCCATCGGGAGATCGGCGATGCCGCCGTCGCGACCGGCGAAGGCAAGTCGGTTCTGCTGCGCCGCAGCTACCATGCCCCCGTTGCAGACGTGTGGAGCGCCTGCACCGACCGCGACCGGCTCGCCCGCTGGTTCGGTCAGGTCGACGGCGACCTTCGTCTGGGCGGCGCGTTCCAGGTGAAGGACAATGCCGGCGGTGAGATCGTCGCCTGCGAGGAGCCTCACCGGTTGAAGGTCACCTGGGTGCTCGGACCCGGCATGGCCACCGAGGTCGAGGTGCGTCTCACTCCCGAAGGAGACGGTACGACCCTCGAACTCGAGCACTCCACTCCCGCCGAGGTGCTCGACGAACTCGTCCGAAGCTACGGCCCCGGCGGCACCATCGGCGTCGGCGTCGGCTGGGACCTCGCGCTGGTCGAACTCGACCTGTTCCTCGACGGCACGGCGTTCGACCCCCAGACCTGGGAAGACACCGCGGAAGCCAAGGAGTTCGCCACTCGCTCCTGCCATGCCTGGGGACAGGTCATCCAGGATGCCTGGGGAACCAGCGACGACGACATCGCCGCGGCCATCGCCTTCGCCGTCTCCCACTTCGCCCCCACCACCGACTGACAAGGAGCACCCCGTGATCGACAGTCTCACCGTCAACATCTCCTGGCTCGGCATCCTCGTCGCCGCCATCGCCCTGTTCATCCTCGGCGGCGTCTGGTACATGCCGCTGTTCGGGAGGGCCTACCGTCGGGAACTCGGCCTTTCCGAACCGACCGAAGGCGAAAGCGCCCTTCCCCCCGGCAAGACGCTCGGCAAGGCGCTGGCCGGGCAGTTCATCGCCAGCCTGATCGTCGCCGCCGTGCTCGCCTGGCTCGTCGGCAACAACTCGGCCGCCCACGGTGCCGTCGTGGGACTCGCCGGGGGCCTGCTCGTCGCGGCCGCCCTCCTGCAGCTCTACCAGTTCGAGGGCAGGAGCCTGCGACACCTGTTCATCAACACCGGCTACATGATCGTCGGCATCACCGCGGTCGGCGCGATCCTCGGAGCCTTCCAGTCCGCCTGAGACCGCCTTCCGCTGCTGGGGCAATCGGCTGAACCATTCAGGGCGGATGAACGTGCTGTCGGCTCGGGGCGAACCGCCCGATGCGCTCACCTCGAAGGGAGTGCAGACTGGAACGATGGGACTCTTCCAGCATCGCCCCGAGGACGAGCAGCAGGAATGGGCGGGCCTGCCCTCCGAGCCGGTGGACCGGAGCACCGTCGCCGACGCGCTGGAGGCGGCGGTCGACGTCGACCCCTCTGCGATCTCCTCCGCCACGACGATGTCGGTCGTGTTCCCGGTGGCGCCGCCCGCACCCGAGGCGGCGGACGTCGTCACCGGCGAACCGGAGGACTGAGACAGCGCGACCCGGCGCCTCACGCGCCGAACCCCCGTACCCTGGGATGGTGACCATCCGCCCTCTCGACCCTCACGCACTGCGCGCGGACTTCCCGCTGCTGCACCGGGAGCTGCACGGGCATCCGCTGGTCTACCTCGACTCCGGGGCGACCGGTCAGCGGCCCGAGGTCGTGCTGGATGCCGAGCGCGAGTTCCTGGTGAGCACGAACTCCGCCGTCCACCGCGGGGCGCACACCCTCGCGGCTGAGGCGACGGACCTCTTCGAAGACGCCCGGGCGACCGTGGCCGCCTTCGTCGGCGCGGCGCCTGAGCAGCTCGTGTGGACGGGCGGGGCGACGGCGGGCCTGAACCTCATCGCCTACGCGATCGGCAACGCCTCGGCGGGTCGGGGTGGGTCGGCTGCAGCCAGGTTCGCGCTGCAGCCGGGCGACGAGATCGTCGTCACCGAGAGCGAGCACCACGCGAACCTCCTCCCCTGGCAGGAGCTCGCCGCGCGCACGGGCGCACGGCTGCGGCACATCCCCGTGCTCGATGACGGACGTCTCGACCTGGATGCCGCCGCCGACCTGATCGGCGACCGCACGCGCATCCTCTCCTTCCCGCACGTCTCCAACGTGCTCGGGGTCGTGAACCCGGTCGGCGACCTGGTCGCCCTCGCCCGCGCGGTCGGCGCCCTCGTCGTGGTGGATGCCTGTCAGTCCGCCCCCCACCTTCCCGTCGACTTCTCCACGCTGGGCGTCGACCTCGCCGTGTTCTCGGGACACAAGATGCTCGGCCCCTACGGCATCGGCGGCCTCTACGGGCGCGCCGAAGTGCTCGAGGCGCTCCCGCCCTTCCTCACGGGTGGCTCGATGATCACCACCGTCACGCTCGACGGGGCCGAGTATCTGCCGCCGCCGCAGAGGTTCGAGGCGGGCACGCAGCCGGTGTCGCAGGCGATCGGCCTGGCCGCGGCGGTCCGCTACCTCGACGCACTCGGGATGCCGGCGGTCGCCGCGCACGAGCGCGCGATCTCTGAGCGGATGCTCTCGGGGCTGCGGTCGATTCCAGGCGTGCGGGTGCTGGGGGATGCCGCAGGCGCTTCGCGGGTCGGCCTGGCATCCTTCGACGTGGACGGCGTGCACGCGCACGACGCCGGGCAGTTCCTGGATGCACGCGGCATCGCCGTGCGGGTCGGTCACCACTGCGCCCAGCCCCTGCACCGACGGTTCGGGGTGACCGCGACGGTGCGCGCCTCGGCATCCGTCTTCACGACGATGGATGACGTGGATGCGCTGCTGGACGCCGTCGCGGGAGTGCGCTCGTTCTTCGGAGCGGGATCATGAGCCTCGAGTCGCTCTACCAGGAGCTGCTGCTGGACCACTCGAAGCACCCGGTTGGCAAAGGTCTGGCGGCAGAGACGTCGCTGTCGGCGACCTCGTTCCAGCGCAACCCCGTCTGCGGCGACGAGGTGACTCTGCGCGCGCGCGTCGACGAGCAGGGGCGGCTGGTCGAGGTGACCTGGGAAGGCTCGGGATGCTCGGTCTCGCAGGCATCCGCGTCGATGCTCACCGCGCTCCTGCGCGAGGTCTCCGCCGAGCGCGACGGGGCGATGGAGCGCGCGGATGTCGACGCGCTGATCGCCGGCTTCCGTGAGGCGCTGCGCTCGCGCGGCTCGGTGCCGCTGGACGAGGACACCTTCGGCGACGCCGCCGCCCTCTCGGGGGTCTCGAGGTACAGCGCCCGCGTGAAGTGCGCGATGCTCGCGTGGGTGGCGCTGGAAGACGACCTCGCGCGGCTGGGCTGAGGGCTGCCCTAGCAGCCCGGGGCGCCGGGGAGCTCGTCGCAGGTGTAGGCGACGAGGGCCGTGCGGGCCTCGTAGACGCGGATCTGCTGGGACGGGCCGCGCGCGGTGACGTGCCCCGGGACGGCGATCCAGCCGTTGCCGAAGTTCACCTCGGCCGTGTAGAGCACGTCGACGCGCACGGTGTAGGTGCCCCGCCTGCCGTAGACGTGACTGGTCGCGGTCGGCGTGAACTGCGCCTGGCCGGCCGCGGCCCACGTTCTGCCGCGCGTTCCGGTGGTCTTCGTGTCGCCGTCTCCGTAGTGGAAGCGGTGCAGATCGGGCGTGAAGCGCACGCGGAGGTCACGGCCGAACAGGGTGCCGTTCGCGGTGTGCGCTCCGGACGAGGCCACGAAGTTCGACGGCAGGCCCACGATCCCGATCCCGAAGGGCTCGACCGTCAGCGGGGAGCCGTTCGGGGTGAACCGCGCGAGATCGGCGATCGTGATGGGCGGGGTGGAGTCGTCGCCATCGTCGTCGACCTCGGCGCAGTCGGTCATGTTGCGCACCACCCACGCGTCGTCGAGTTCGCACCACGAACCGGTGTAGACCGGCGTCGACGACCCGGACGAGCCCGAGCCGGGATTCGAACCCGAGCTACCGCTGCCCGGGTTGGTCTGCGTCCCGCCGACGATGACGGAGGTGCCGGTGTTGGTGGTGCAAATGCCCGCCTGCTGCGCGCCGACCGGGCAGTTCCCGGATGCACTAGCCGACATCGGCAGGAGTAATAGCGCCAGGATTACCGAAGTTCCTTCTAACATTCTCCCGGACCTCCATGAATGGACTCGGAGATGACGAACCTCTCGCCATCGAATATAAATGTGACGAACAGCACGGACACATTCTCCCGGCCCTCTGGAGTCACGTCATTCCCGGCGAGATCCAGTACGCGGACGTCAGTGCTGTCCAAGCAAACCTCGGCGGTGACGCGCGGGGTAGGAGGATGGATCTGCGCTTCCACCCCATTGAAAGAACCTATGGTCGATTCACCAACCAGACGCCTGTCCCCCTGTTCATACGAGCGCCAAAATCCAAGCTCAGCCTCGTATGCGTTCCCTACCGTGAACTGCGTCGGATCTGCATCCGTGTTGCCAGAGGCATATAGGCTCGTGGCCGTGACGTAAGCCCGATACACCTCCTCCGCCGCCGCGAAGGCCTCCTCCTCTGTGGCGAACAACGGAGTGGGAGTGGGTGAAGGCGACGGAACGGGCGGCGGCACCGTCGGCGAGCATCCGGCGACGAGACCGGCGGCGAGCGCGGCGCCGACGGCTGCGAGAGCGATTCGAGAGATCATCACCCGCTCACGGTAACCGGATCCCCTTCATCCCCGTCAAAGTTATCCACAGCCCGATCCGACCGGCTCACTCGCCCACCTCCGCCTAAACTGGAAGCGCCCCGCCCCGCCCTTCCCCTGGAGCCCCGCGTGACCCCTGCCGCCCGCGCCACAGAGCGAGCCACCGAGCACGCCCCCGACTCCGTCGCGAACGCCGAGGCGACGCCGGAGAGGCAGCAGCCCTACGCCGCGCTCGGGCTCAAGGACGACGAGTACGAGCGAATCAAGCAGATCCTGGGCCGCCGCCCGACATCCGGCGAACTGGCCATGTACTCGGTGATGTGGTCGGAGCACTGCTCCTACAAGTCGTCCAAGATCTACCTGCGCCGCTTCGGGCAGAAGGTCAGCGACGAGATGAAGCAGCGCCTCATGGTCGGCATGGGGCAGAACGCCGGCGTCGTCGACATCGGCGAGGGCTGGGCGGTCACCTTCAAGGTCGAGTCCCACAACCACCCCTCCTACATCGAACCCTTCCAGGGGGCGGCCACGGGCGTGGGCGGGATCGTCCGCGACATCATCTCCATGGGCGCGCGCCCTGTCGCGGTGATGGACCAGCTGCGCTTCGGCGCCATCGAGCATCCCGACACCGCCCGCGTCGTGCACGGAGTCGTGGGCGGCATCTCCTTCTACGGCAACTGCCTGGGCCTGCCCAACATCGGCGGCGAGACCGTCTTCGACTCGGTCTATCAGGCCAACCCCCTCGTCAACGCCCTCGCCGTCGGCGTCCTGCGCCACGAGGATCTCAAGCTCGCCAACGCATCCGGCGTCGGCAACAAGGTCGTGCTCTTCGGCGCCCGCACGGGCGGCGACGGGATCGGCGGGGCCCGCCTCCTGGCATCC